>NZ_JBEZGQ010000128.1:0-13312 GCF_040650095.1 Actinoplanes sp. NPDC048791
TCCAGCTCCGCCAGGGCGGCGAGCCCGGCGCGCGGACCGTCGGCCTCACCGACTGCGACAGCCCGGTTGAGGCGGGCCACCGGACTGCCGGTGAGACGCACGAGTTCGTCGTACCACTCGACGATCTGCACCCAGTCGGTCTCCCCGGCCGTACGGGCGTCGGCGTGCAGTGCGGCGATGGCCGCCTGGGCCTGGAACTCGCCCAGCCGGTCGCGGGCCAGGGCGGCCTGCAGCACGTCGACACCCTCGGCGATCAGCCGGGTGTTCCACCGGCTGCGGTCCTGCTCGGCGAGCGGCACGAGCCGGCCGCCGGGACCGGTACGCGCCTCGCGCCGGGCGTGGTGCAGCAGCATGAGCGCGAGCAGCCCGGCGACCTCCTCGTCCAGGGTCCGGGCGGCCAGTTCGCGGGTGAGCCGGATCGCCTCGCCGGCCAGGTCCACGTCACCGGAGTAGCCCTCGTTGAAGACCAGGTAGAGCACCCGCAGCACGGTGGCGAGGTCGCCGGGCTGGTTGAACCGCACCCCGGCGACGGTCCGCTTGGCCCGGCTGATCCGCTGGGCCATGGTCGCCTCCGGCACGAGGTACGCCTGCGCGATCTGGCGGGTGCTCAGCCCGCCGACCGCCCGTAACGTCAGCGCGACCGCCGACGCCGGGGTCAGCGACGGGTGCGCACACAGGAAGTACAGCTGGAGCGTGTCGTCGACCACCTCACCCGGGCCGGGCGGCGGTTCGGCCTCGACGCGTACCTCCCGGTGCCGGCGGGACGCTTCCGCGCGGGTGGCGTCGAGGAACTTGCGCCAGGCCACGGTGACCAGCCAGCCCTTGGGGTCGCGGGGCGGGTCATCGGGCCACCCGCGTACGGCTTCCAGCAGGGCGTCCTGCACGGCGTCCTCGGCCGCCGCGAAGTCGGCGCCGCGACGCACGAGGACGCCGATCACCGCAGGGGTGAGGCTGCGCAGCAGGGCCTCGTCCACTCTCACTCCGTGATGGTCTCGGGTTCGGTGTAGGCCGGGCGCAGTTCGAGCCACTCGTGGATCGGCTTGCCACCGGCGCCCGGCGCGGCGGACAGCTCGGCGGCCAGTTCCAGCGCCCGCTCGTAGCTGTCGACGTCGATCATCATCCAGCCGGCGATCAGGTCCTTGGTCTCGGCGAACGGTCCGTCGGTGATCGGCGGGCGCCCCTCGCCGTCGGAACGCACGAACGTGCCCTGCGGGGACAGCGCCTGTTCGCTGACGAACTCGCCGGTGCTCTCGAGCCGGGCGGCGAAGTCGCGCATGTACTGCAGGTGGGCGGACACCTCCTCTGGGGTCCACTGGTCCATCGGCACGTCGTTGGGCGGTGCCGGCGCGCCCCGGTAGTGCTTGAGCAGCAGATACTTGGCCATCACGGTCTCCTGTCGGTACGGGTACGGCTCATTGTGCTCAGGCCCGCTGCCGTTGCTCACGTTGCCGCACCAGTTCCTCGACGGCGCTGGGCAACGTCGTCTCGAAGTCGATGAGCTTGGCCCAGGTCGGCGTCACCACGATGCGGACCATGCCGTCGTACAGGGAGCGCACCTCCGCCTCCCACTGCACCCGCTGCTCGGCGGTCATCGTGTAGGAGCCGTTCATCTGCAGGTACTCCTGCGGGATGCCGTCGACGACGTCGAGCTCGGCCCGGCCGCGGATGAGCAGGATCTTGGGCGGATGCACCTCGGTGTCGATGGTCAGCGCGACCATCGGGTTGACCCGCAGGGCCGGCAGCTTCGGGGCGTTCGTGGACGTGCACATGACGATGTGCGAGCCGTTCCAGGTGAACGCGATCGGCACGTTGCGCGGGGTGCCGTCCTTGGCGACGTACGCCAGCCGGGTCAGGTCCCGGGCCAGCATCTCCTGGCTGAGCGGCCGGTGCAGAACCTCGGTGATCTCATCCTGGTGCACGGTCGTCCCTCTTTCCTCGTCCCCGGCGGCCGGTGGTGGCCGCTGGTGTCCCCTGGGACGCAGCCACCCTGAGGTTCTCGACACGCGACGCCCACCGAGTTCAGAATTTTCCGGTGACGGACACCGACCCCACCCTCGCCCGCATCGCCCGGGGCGTGGAGCTGCACCATCACGAGGGCCGACCGGATGCCGCCCGCGAGGTGTTCGCCCGGATCTGGGACGAGATCGGCGGCGAGCGCGGCGACCCGCTGCACGTCTGTGTCCTCGCGCACGCCCTGGCCGACGTGCAGGACGACGTCCGGCAGGAACTGAGCTGGGACCAGCGCGCGCTGGTCGCGGCCGATCAGCTCACCGATGCCCGGGTCGCCGCGGCCGGGGTCCCGCTGACGGCGGCCGGCCTGTATCCGTCGCTGCACCTCAACCTGGCCGAGTGCTACCGCAAGCTCGGCGACCTGGGCCAGGCCCGGGAGCACCTGCGGCAGGCGCAGGCGGGGATCGGCGCGCTCGGCGATGACGGGTACGGGCAGCTGATCAGAAGTGGCCTGGACCGCCTGACGGTGCTGTTGGCTGCGGATTAGGAGCACCGAACCAGGTGGCCAGCGCGTCGAGGAGCCCCTCGGTGCCGTCCGGGCCGAGGGCCCACGCGACGTAACCGTCCGGGCGGATCAGCAGGGCCTCGGCCGGTGGTGTCTGCGCTCGGGCGCTGATCAGGTCGATGCGGTCGCGCCACGCTGCGACCAGGTCGGCCAGGTGCCCGGAGCCGGTGAGGTCGACCAGCAGCGGCCGGCCGGCCCGCAGGAGCTCGGCGAGGCGGGTGGTCCGGCTGCCGATCCGCAGGTCGAGCTCCGGCGCGAACCGCCCGGTCACCGCATGGGCGGGGCCGGCGTGCATCCGGTACGCGACATCCGAGCCGGCCATCAGCCCGGCGATGTGCCCGGTGACACCGGGGAGGTCGAGCAGCTCGCCGACGACCTGGCGCAACGCGGTGACCGCGGGACCGGGGGACATCAACGCCAGCTGGGCCTGGGTCTGCATGGTGACCCGCTCGGCGGCCGGTTGACGCTCGGCGTGGTAGCTGTCGAGCAACCCCGGCGGTGCCCAGCGGTGCACCTGCGCGGCGAGTTTCCAGCCGAGGTTGGCCGCGTCCTGCAACCCGAGGTTGAGTCCCGGCGCGCCGACCGAGGGATGCACGTGGGCGGCGTCACCGGCGAGGAACACCCGGCCCTGACGGTACGAGGTGGCGATCCGGGTGTTGGCGACGTACCCGCGGCGCAGCAGGTGCGGCCCCGGCGTCGTCGGTGCGGCCAGCGGCACGTCCTGCCCGAGGACGCGGTGCAGGCTGTCGCGCACCTCGTCGAGGCTGACCGGGACGTCGTCGTCCGGCGCGGGACCGTCCCACTCGATCACCGACACCATCAGGACACCGGGGGTGTGCGGCACCATCACGTAGGCGCCGCGCTCGGTGCGATGCCAGGCGTACAGGCCGATCCGCTCGCCGCCGGGCAGCACGACGGCGGCGGCCTCGGTGCTGATCGACGACGCCGGCACGCTCACGTGGGCGGCCCGCGAGACGACGCCCGGATCGGTGTGGCCGGCGAACGAAATCCCGATCTGCTTGCGGACGCCGCTGCGCGCGCCGTCGCATCCGACCAGATAACCGGTACGCATCTCGTAGGCGCCGTCCGGGCCCTGCACCTGTACGGAGACGCCGTCGTCGTCCTGACGCAGCTCCAGCAACTGGTGCCCGCGTCGCAGGTCCACGCCCAGTTCCCGGGCCCGCTGCGCCAGCATGGCTTCCAGCTGCGCCTGGCGGATCTGCAGGCCGTACAGGGGATTGTCGGCCAGGCCGGACAGTTTCAACGGCAGCGCGCCGAACAGGAAAGCCGGAGCGGCCTGCGGCCGCTCTTCAAGGAACCCCCGGTGGTCCAGGAACCGCACCACCTGACCGAGCAGAGCATTGGCCTTGTACGCCGTGCTGGGCTCGGGCAACTGCTCCAGCACGATCGGGCGCACACCGGCGAGCACCAGTTCGCCGGCCAGCAGCAGCCCGACCGGGCCGCCACCCACGATGATCACCTCAGCAGCAGACATGCCGGGCACCATAGCGGCGGCTGACCAGGGCAAATGCCACCACCCCGAGCTGCCGGAAACCGCGCCCGTGGGATAATTGGGTGGACGCGGACGGGTGCGACTTGTAGCTTGCAGGCGATCGTGACAACGCCCGAGGAGGTGAGACCCATGAACGCTGTATCGCTGTGGGTGCTCCCCCTCCCGTCACGGCCGGGCGACTGACGTAGGCGTCGCCGGGAGCGCCTCACCACCAAGGCTCTCCCGGAAGGCAATCACCTATGCACACTTTCGACGTGATCATCGCCGGCTGCGGTCCGACCGGCGCGATGCTGGCGGCGGAGTTGAGGCTGCACGACGTACGGGTCCTGGTCCTGGAGCAGGAAACCGAGCCCGTGTCGTTCGTCCGCATCGTCGGCCTGCACATCCGCAGCATCGAGCTGCTGGCGATGCGCGGCCTGCTGGAACGCATCCGCGAACACGCCCGGCAGCGTCCGGCCGCCGGCTTCTTCGCCGCCATCAACAAGCCCGTGCCGCCGGGCCTGGATTCGGCTCACGCCTACCTGCTGGGCATTCCGCAGCCGGTCATCGTCGACCTGCTCGAACAACACGCGACCGCCCTGGGCGCCGAGATCCGCCGCGGCTGCACGGTGACCGACCTCCAGCAGGACGACGACGGCGTGACCGTCGAACTGGCCGGCGGCCAACGCCTGCGCTCGCGCTACCTCGTCGGCTGCGACGGCGCCCGCAGCACTGTGCGCAAGCAGCTCGGTGTGGCGTTCCCCGGCGAGCCGTCCCGGAGCGACACCCTGATGGGCGAGATGGAAGCGGGGGCGCCGCCGGAGGAGATCGCCGCCAAGGTGACCTCGGTCCGCGACACCCACAAGTCGTTCACCGTGCAGCCCTTCGGCGACGGCGTCTATCGCGTCGTGGTCCCCGCAGCGAGAGTCAGCGAGCGGGCGGAACCGCCGACGATCGAGGACTTCCGACAGGAGCTGCGCACGGTCGCCGGAAGCGACTTCGGTGTGCACTCGCCGCGCTGGCTGTCCCGGTTCGGCGACGCCACCCGCCTGGCCGAGCGTTACCGGGTGGGGCGGGTGCTGCTGGCCGGCGACGCGGCGCACGTCCATCCACCGGCGGGCGGGCAGGGCCTCAACCTGGGTGTGCAGGATGCCGTCAATCTCGGCTGGAAGCTGGCCGGCCAGGTGCGCGGGTGGGCGCCGGACGGGTTGCTGGACACGTACGAGGCCGAACGTCATCCGGTGGCGGCGGAGGTGCTGGACAACACCCGCGCCCAGACGGCGCTGTTCTCGCCCGAGCCGGGGGCGCAGGCGCTGCGCAGGCTGCTCAGCGAGCTGATGGACTTCGACGAGGTGAACCGCCACCTGATCGAGAAGATCACGGCGATCGGCATCCGGTACGACTTCGGGGCGGGGCCTGATCTGGTTGGTCGGCGGTTGCGGGATGTCGAGGTGAAGCAGGGGCGGCTCTACGATCTGCTGCGTCGTGGCCGGGGGCTGCTGCTGGACCGCACCGAACGGCTGAGCGTCGGCGGTTGGGCCGACCGGGTCGACTACCTCGGGGATCCGACTGCGGCGGTGTCTGTTCCGGGGTTGCTGTTGCGGCCTGACGGTCACGTCGCCTGGATCGGGGACGACCAGCGGGATTTGGACGGCCGGCTGTCTCGCTGGTTCGGCAAGCCCGCCGTCTGAGCAGGACGGCTTTCTCTCAGCGATAGCGACGCTGTCTCGATCGGCCGACCAGCAAGCCTTGTCTCAAGCCGTCCTACGGAAGACGCCGACGATCCCCTGCGGATTGTCGGCGTCTTCCCTAGCGGTCACGTCGTTCCTGAATTACTGGATTGCAATTACCAATAATCCAGTAATTCAGGATGCGCTCAGTAAACGGACAAAACGCCAGGACACCATAATGACAGTTATGGTATAGTCCTACCTGTCTGGTAGGTTACCGATTGAAGTGGTCGAGAGCAGCACGCAAGGCCGCTGGATCGTCGCGGAAGTGACTGATCGCTGAGTTGCAGCCCGTGCACAGCAGACCGCGCACCCGGCGGGAGTCGTGGCAATGGTCGACGACCAGCTTGAACGGTTCCGCGGTCGGCCTGCCGTCCAACCGCGGCCGCCCCAGGCGAACCCCCGGAATCTCGTCCTCGTGCCGTCGGCAGATCGCACACCGATAACCCTGAGCGGCACGCAACGCGTCGTACTCCGGCACCGAGATCCCGTACTTGGTCCTCAGGTTCTCCGCCCGGACACCCTCCGCGCCGATCCTGTCCCGGCGCTGCCTGTTGTCCCGCCGTGCACGGTCGCGGCAAGGTCGACAGGTCTTGTGTGTCATGCCGCCCGGCGCCAGGAACGCTTCCGGCGTGCGTATCCCTTGGCAGCGGGGGCACCGCTGCGACTCGGCCTCGGGTTCAGCAACGGCCGCGACCGTACGGCCGGGGTACGACAGAACCGCTGAGGACTCTTGTGCTGGGATACGGCAAGTATCAGCGCAGTTTCCGGCCAGACACGAGTCGTGACGCCAGCGGCTTACGATCGGCTGATGTTCCAGCCGATCTATCCGATGCGGACGCCGCGCCTCGCTCTGCGGCCCATCACCGTGGGCGACCTCGACGACGTCCATGCCTGGCAGAGCCGACCCGACGTCGTCCAGTGGATGGCAGGGGCCGAGCCCCGCACCCGCGAGCAGTCACGGGCGTCGGTGCTGGCCATGGCGAACGAGGACGCGCTGCGGGCCGAGGGCGACTGCCTGACGCTGGCCGCCACGACCGAGGCCGGCGTCGTCGGCACCGTGGAGCTCGTCTGGCGCAGTCAGCAGGACCGGACTGCCGAACTCGGCTACGTCTTCCATCCCGACCACGGGGGTCGCGGTCTGGCCACGGAAGCCGCCACGGCCCTGCTGGACTGGGGTTTCGACCGGCTCGGTCTGCACCGCGTCTACGCCCGGTGCCACAGCGGCAACACCGCATCCGCCCGCCTGATGACCCGGCTCGGCATGCGCCAGGAGGCCCACCACGTGGAGAGCTACCTGTTCCGCGGCGCGTGGGCGGACCAGCTTGTCTTCGCCGTCCTGGCCCAGGAATGGCGGGCAGGGCAGCAGCAAGCGGGCACGGCCGGTCCCTGACCCGCTACTGCCCTGACGCCGCCGTCAGCCCTCGGCGGGCAGCAGCTCGTGTGACCGCGCTTTCGCCACCGCCCGCACCAACCCCACAGCCTCCCCCCGAGCCATAGCCGGCACCTGCCGCCCATCACGCAGCCGCAGCGCCACCAACCCGTCGGCCTGCTCCCGCGGACCGATCACCGCCACGTACGGGATCTTCCGCCGCGCAGCATCCCGGATCCGCGCCCCCACGGTCCCGTCCCGGTCGACCTGCGCCCGCAGCCCCGCCTCGATCGCCTCCCGGGCGAAGTCGTCGGCCGCCTTGTCCTGCTCCGCCCCGATCGGCAGAACGCTGATCTGCACCGGGGAGTACCAGACCGGGAACACCCCGGCGTGGAGCTCCAGCAGAGCCGCGAACAGCCGTTCCATCGACCCGACCAGGCTGCGGTGCACCATCACCGGCCGGGCCTTCGCGCCGGCTGAGTCGGTGTAGGACAGGTCGAACTGGGCCGGTTGGTGGAAGTCGATCTGGATGGTCGACAGGGTCGATTCGCGGCCGGCCGGGTCCGCGATCTGGATGTCGATCTTCGGGCCGTAGAAAGCGGCTTCGCCCTCGACGGCCTCGTACGGCACCTCGGCCGCGTCCAGCGCCTCGCGTAGCAGCCGTTCGGCCTGATCCCAGTCGTCGTCCGCGCCGGCGTACTTGCCGCCCGGGCCACGCAGGGACAGCTGGTACGACGACACGTGCAGGCCCAGCGCCGCGTGGGCCTGGCGGATCAGGTCCAGGACGGCCGACACTTCCTGGCCGACCTGGGACACCGGGCAGAAGGTGTGCGCGTCGTTGAGTGAGATCGCCCGGACGCGGCTGAGGCCGCCGAGCACCCCGGAGCGTTCGGCGCGGTACATGCCGCCGATCTCGGCGAGGCGCAGCGGCAGGTCACGGTACGAGCGGGCCCGCGCCTTGAAGATCAGGGCGTGGTGCGGGCACAGGCTGGGCCGCAGGACCAGTTCGTCGCCCAGGTTCATGGGCGGGAACATGTCATCGGCGAAGTTGCGCCAGTGCCCGGACAGCTCGTACATCGCGCGTTTGCCCAGCACCGGCGAGTAGACGTGCTGGTAGCCGGCGCGCCGTTCGAGGTCGTACAGGTAGCTCTCGACCTCGTGGCGGGCGGCGGCGCCGGCCGGTAGCCAGAACGGCAGGCCCGCGCCGATCAGCGGGTCGGAGTCGAAGATGTCGAGTTCACGGCCGAGTTTGCGGTGGTCCACGTGCATCGGTTTCTCCCTGGGTGCGGGCCCGGCGACCGGTCCAGGGACAACGAACGTGGTCCCGGGCGGATCGCCCGGGGCCACGTCGTCGCAGATCAGATCAGCGCGGTGCTCCGCCGGGACATCCCGGCGTCGTCGTGGCGGACCTGAGGTTCATGCGATCACGGTACGGGCGCAGCCGCGCGGCCGGCAAAGCGTTTTCGACCCGGCTCGCCGACAACGTTCCGCCGCTGAACAGGTCGCGCTGAGTGCTTGACAGCGCACCGACGGTCGTTGTATCTCAGAAGAAGTTGAGTCTGCCGGACTCAAGAAGCCTGGTGAGGGAGCACCAAGGAGGAGATGGCCATGCTCATGCGCACGGATCCGTTCCGCGACATCGACCGCATGTTCGAGCAGCTCGCCGGCACCGCGGCGCGCCCGGCGGTGATGCACGTCGACGCCGAACGCGACGGCGACTGGTTCCACGTCTACTTCGATCTGCCGGGCGTCGACCCCGAGTCCATCGACCTGACCGTCGAGCGCAACGTGCTCTCCGTCCGCGCGCAGCGCCAGCGCGCCCGCCGCGACGGCGTCGAGAGCGTCATCGCCGAACGCCCGATGGGGGTCTTCACCCGCCAGTTGTTCCTGGGCGACACGCTGGACACCGACAAGCTCGAGGCCGAGTACGACAGCGGGGTGCTGCACCTGCGCATCCCCGTCTCCGACAGCGCCAAGCCGCGCCGGATCAGCGTCGCCGCCGGCTCGGGGACCCCGCGCCAGATCAAGGGCTGAGCACCATGCGCATCACCACCCACCTGGTCAACGACGGGGTGATCCGGCTGGCCGTGAACGGCGAGCTCGACCTGGGCACCGCCGACCTGCTGACCGACGCCGTCGACGAGGTGCTCGCCACGGCCCGCCCGGCCGAAGTGATCCTCGACCTGGCTCGGCTCAGCCTGTGCGACTCGGTCGGCGTCGACGCGCTGCTGCGGGCCCGGGCCGCCGCGGACACCCAGGCGGTGCACCTGACAGTGATCAACCCGCGCGGCATCGTCCGGCGCGTGCTGGACCTCACCGGCACGCTGGACCGGCTCACCGGGGTGCCCGCCCTCAGCTGACGAGGACAGCTCTGACCGCAACCTGACACCGCCTGGCACCACGCGCGCCGGGCGGTGTCAGGATCGGTGAGTACAGTTCGCCTCTGACAGGGGGCTCCACCGCAGCTGGTTAAGGATCGTCGGGTTGTCGTTCTTCAAGCGCTTGCGCGGGCGTCGCGTCACCGCGGCCGTGCTCACCGTCCTGGCCGCGGTGCTGGTCTTCCTCGCGCTGGTCGTGCCGGACCAGATCACCCGGCTGCCGCCCGGCGCGTCGGTCCCGGCGGCGTTCGTGCGCATCCCGATCGAGGCGCTCGCCGCGTTCGCGCTGCTGCTGGCCCTGCCGGCCCGTGCCCGCCGGGTCACCGCCGCGGTGCTCGGCGCCGCGCTGGGGGTGCTGACCGTCATCAAGGTCATCGACATGGGCTTCTTCACGGTGCTGGCCCGCCAGTTCGACCCGGTGCTGGACTGGCCGTTGCTCGCCGACGGTTACCGCTTCGTCAAGGGCTCGGTCGGCCGGCCCGGGGCCGTCGCCGCGGTCGCCGGGGCGATCCTGCTGGCGGTGGCCGTCCTGGTCCTGATGACCCTGGCCGTGCGCCGGCTGGCGGCGGTCGCGGCGGCCCACCGTACCGCCAGCACCCGCGGCATCGCTGCGGCCTGCCTCGCCTGGCTGGCCTGCGCCCTGCTCGGCACCTCGTTCGTCCCCGGGGTGTACGTCGCCTCCGACAGCGCCTTCGTGCTGGCCCACGACAACGTCCTCAAGGTCCCGGCGGCCGTGCAGGACCGGCGCGCGTTCGCCGCGGAGGCCCGCGACGACGCGTTCCGCGATGTGCCCGCCGAGCAGCTGCTGACCGGGCTGCGCGGCAAGGACGTGGTGTTCACCTTCATCGAGAGCTACGGGCGGTCCGCGATCGAGGACCCCAAGCTCAACCAGCGCGTCGACGCCACCCTGGCCGAGGGCGGCCGGCAGCTCACCGCGGACGGGTTCGCCGCCCGCAGCGGCTTCCTGACCTCGCCGACCACCGGCGGCGGCAGCTGGCTGGCCCACTCGACGTTCCAGTCCGGGGTGTGGATCAACAACGAGCAGCGCTACCGCAGCCTGGTCTCCGGCGACCGGCTGACGCTGACCAGTGCCTTCCGCAGGACCGCGGCCTGGCAGACCGTCGGGGTCGAGCCGGGCGTGACCTACGCGTGGCCGGAGGGGCAGTTCTACGGCTTCGACCGCGTCTACGACTCGCACACCCTGGGCTACCGGGGCCCGGCGTTCAGCTGGGCCACCATGCCCGACCAGTTCACCCTGAAGTCGTTCACCGATCGCGAGTACACCCGGCCCGGCCGCGACCCGCTGATGGCCGAGATCACCTTCGTGTCCAGCCACACCCCGTGGGCGCCGCTGCCGGCCCTGCTGGACTGGGCCGACGTCGGCGACGGTTCGGTCTACACCGCCCAGCAGCGCGGCGCCCCGTCGGCCGGCGAGGTGTGGAAGGACGCGGCCCGGGTCCGCGAGGCGTACGCGAAATCGATCAAGTACTCGATCGACAGCGTCGTGTCCTGGGTCCGCGAGTACGGTGACGACAACCTGGTCCTGGTGATGCTCGGCGACCACCAGCCGGCTCCGATCGTGGTCGGCGCCACCGCCAGCCACGACGTGCCGATCACCGTCGTCGCCCGGGACCCGGCCGTGCTGGACCGCATCGCGGACTGGGGCTGGACCGACGGGCTCGAGCCGGTCCCGCAGGCGCCGGTGTGGCCGATGGACGCGTTCCGCGACAAGTTCCTGACCGCGTTCGGCCCGTCCAACGATCCGCCGCGGCCCCTCGCACCACCCAAGCGGTAATCCGGTGGAGCGCGGCCCGGCCGCCCTCTACGGTCGGCGCATGAGCACACGCACCATCCGGGTCACTGTCCGCGGCGCCTTCGCCGGCCTGACCGACGACCAACGCGCCGAGCTGCTGGCCGACGCCGGCGAGCACGACGTGGCGTTCGCGGCGTACACGCCTGAGGGGTCGCTGACCTACGACATCGCGGCGCGGCCGTTCTTCACCTTCCGCTTCGCCGACACCGTCGAGCAGGAGCAGGACATCCCGGCCGCGGTGACCCGCGCCGAGACCGCCGCGGCGGCGTATCTGACCGGGCGTGGCTACGGCTTCAAGGACCTCAGCTCGCAGGCCGTGGACATGTCGCAGATCCCGCTGGGCAAACGCGGCCGCAAACTCGCCGCCCAGGGCGACTAGAGCGTCGCCAGCTGCTCGGCGGTGAGGCGCAGGGCGCCCGCGGCCACGTTCTCCCGCAGGTGCGTCACGCTGCTCGTGCCGGGGATCACCAGCACGTGCGGGCCCTGGTGCAGCGCCCACGCCAGGCGTACCTGTCCGGTCGTGGCCCCGTGCGCGGCCGCGACCGCCCGCACCGCCTCGTTGGTCTCCTCGCCGGCGCCTTTCTCGCGGGCGTCGCCGGCCAGGCTGAAGAACGGCACGAAGGCGATGCCGCGTTCGCCGCAGATCCGCACGAGGTCGTCGTGGCTGCGGCGGTAGTCCAGGCCGTAGCTGTTCTGCACGCACACGACCGGCGCGATCGCCTGCGCCTCGTCGACGTGGGCGAGGGTCGCGGCCGACAGGCCGAGGTGGCGGATCAGGCCCTGCTCACGCAGGGCGGCCAGGGCCGCGAACTCCTCGGCGCAGCTGCCGTGCCCGGGCCCGCGCAGCCGCAGATTGACCAGGTCGAGGTGGTCGCGGCCGAGCCGGCGCAGGTTCTCCTCGACCTGGGCGCGCAGCTGCGCCGCGCTGCGGGCCCAGCCTTCCTCGCCCGGGCCGACCTTGGTCGCGATGAGCAGATCTTCCGGGTACGGCCACAGCGCCGCCCGGATCAGCTCGGTGGCGTAGCGCTTGTCCCCGGTGCCGACCTGCAGGGTGCCGCCGGGGGAGACGTAGAACGCGGCGGTGTCGATGTGGTTGACGCCCAGTTCCACCGCGTGCCGCAGGACCCGCACGGCCGGGGCCGGGTCCGGGTTGACGGTCAGGCGCATCGACCCGAATCCCAGCCGGCGCACGGTGTGCCCGGCCAGGGTGAACGTCCCGGCGGCAGCGGCGTCGATCTTGTCTGTGGGCATCGCGCCAACCTAGCGCGTCACTGCTCGGTGGCGATCACATCCACCTGGGGCCAGGTCATCATGGCCGAGGCCCAGGTGAGGCCGCCGCCGAACGAGGTGGCCAGCAGGCGGTGGCCGGACAGCAGGGCCTCGTCGCGGCAGGCGTCGCCCAGTGCGAGCGGGATGGACGCCGCGCCGGTGTTGCCGACGCTGGCCACGTTGCCGATGCAGCGGTCGGCCGGCACGCCGATCTGCTCGGCGACCCGGTCCAGGATCCGCTGGTTGGCCTGGTGCGCGACGAAGCGGTCGACGTCGGCGACGACGTGCCCGGCGGCGCGCAGCACCTTCAGCGCCGAGGCGGTCATGTGCTCGACGGCCCGGCGGTAGACCTCCTGGCCGGAGACGGCCCAGAACGGGTCACCGGGGTCGGTCGTGGTGCGGGACCGCTGGCGGCAGCCGCCGTTCTCGATACGGATCAGATCGGCGGCGGCGCCGTCGCTGCCCAGGTCGAACGGGCCGATCGCGCCGGGCTCGCCGGTCTCACCGGCGCGCAGCACGACCGCGCCGGCCCCGTCGCCGAACAGAATCGCCGGGCCGCGGGCCTCCGGGGTGTGCTCCAGGAAGTACGAGTTGGTCTCCGCGCCGATCAGCAGCACCCGCTCGGCGATGCCCGCCGCGATCAGCCCGGCGCAGGTGGCCAGGCCGTAGACGAAACCGCTGCACACCGCGGCGATGTCGAACGCGGCGGCCGGGGCGACCCCGACCCGCCAGGCGACTTCGGG
>NZ_JBEZGQ010000129.1:0-13306 GCF_040650095.1 Actinoplanes sp. NPDC048791
GCCGGCGGCCGGGGTGCTGTCGGTGCCCGCGCCGGGTCCGGAGGCGGCGGTGGCGTGGGCGGCGGACTGCGCCGACCGGGGCATCGCGGTGGGCTGCTTCCGCCCGCCTTCGACGCCGGACGGCTCGTCCCGGCTGCGCCTGACCCTGAACGCCGGTGTCACGGCGGCGGACTTCGCCCGAGCCCTGGACGTGATCGTGGAGTGCGCACCGTGACGTCGGACCAGACCGCCCCGCCCCGCTCCCCGGAGGAAGACCCCCGCCCGGTCTCCCCGGCGATCCCGGCCCCGATCTCCCCGCCGGTGCCCGCGCCGATCTCCCCCGCGGTGCCCGTTCCGGGCCGACCCGACGAGCCAGGACCAGGCCACCTTCCACCCGGTGGCCCCCGACCAGGCCACCAGCCGGGCGACCCCCAGCCGGACGGCCCGGATGACCCGGCCATGCCCGTACCCGTCTCGCCCGGCGTAGGCCCCGCCTCCCCCGACGACGCCGACCTCTCCCCCGAAACCATCCAGGCCACCATCGAGCCCGAGCCCGAGCCGGCCACCCGCTCATCCGCCCGCCCCGCCGAGGCCGGCGAGTGGCGCGGCATCGTGCTGGTCACCGGCACGGACACCGACGTCGGCAAGACCATCGTCACCTCGGCCATCGCGGCCGCCGCCCAGGCCGCCGGTCTGCGCGTGGCCGTGGTCAAGCCCGGCCAGACCGGCACCGCCGGCGGCGGCCCCACCGACATCGACCTGATCACCCGGCTCGCGCATCCGCACACCGCGCGCACCCTGGCGTCCTATCCCGAGCCGCTGGCCCCGCTCGCCGCCGCGAAGGTCGCCGGGATGGAGCCGCTGGAGCTCTACGAGGTCGTGGACGCGATCCGGGCCGAGGCGGACAAGCACGATCTGGTGCTCGTCGAGGGCGCCGGCGGCCTGCTGGTGCCGATGGGCGTCCGTCCTTCGGGCGAGGCCTGGACCGTCGCCGATCTCGCCACCACGCTCGGGGGCCGGACGATTGTGGTGTCCCGGGCCGGGCTGGGCACGCTCAACCACACCGCCCTGACGTTGGAGGCGCTGGATCGCCGCGGGGTGCCGGCCAAGGTGGTGCTGGGTGCGTGGCCAGCCGAGCCGGAGCTGGTGCACTGGGCCAATCTGACCGAGCTGGTTCCGCACCTGGTCGGCGCGTTGCCGGACGGTGCCGGCGGGATGGAGCCGGGTGTCTTCCAGCGGTCCGCTCCCGGCTGGTTGACGCCCGCGTTGTTCGGCGTGCTGGACGACTGGCGCGTCTGGGCCGACGAGGTCAGCTGATGGAGATCACCATCGCGGCGGCCGGTCCGGCCGACGCCGGTGAGGTGCTCACCGTGCAGCGGGCCGCTTTCCTGGCCGAGGGTGCGCTGAACAACTCGTTCACGCTGCCGCCGCTGACCGAGACCCTGGACGAGGTGCGGGCCGTGCTCGCCGACCCGGACACGGTGGTGCTCGTGGCCCGGCTGGGGCACCGGCTGGTCGGCTCGGTACGGGCCAGGGTGGCCGACCGCACCGGGCACATCGGCCGCCTCGCGGTGGCTCCCGACCTGCAGGGACAGGGGCTCGGACGGCGTCTGACCACTGCCGTCGAGGAGGCGCTGGCCGGCCGGGTCGACCGCTTCGAGCTGTTCACCGGCGCCACCAGCGAGGCCAACCTGCGGCTCTACCGCGGCCTCGGGTACGTCGAGTCCGGCTGGGGGCCGGGGGCGGCGCCGGTCGGGATCACGTACCTGGAAAAGCGGGTTTGAACTGTTTTTCCAGCCTGCCGCCGCGCGGCGGTAACCGAGTGTCTATAGCCTGTGGGGCTCGTGATCCGAACGCCTGAGGGGCTGAAACTGTCGTGGATGGCATAGGCGGGCAGGTCTTGCTCGTGCTGGTGCTGGTGCTGGTCAACGCGGCCTTCTCCGGTAGCGAAATGGCCCTGGTGTCGTTGCGTGACAGCCAGGTGCACAAGCTGGAACGAGCTTCCCGGCGCGGGCGGGTGCTGGGCCGGCTGACCCGGGATCCGAACAGGTTCCTGGCCACCATTCAGATCGGTATCACGCTGGCCGGCTTCCTGGCCTCGGCGGCCGCCGCGGTCTCGTTGTCCCGGCCGCTCGTCGAACCGCTTGGTTTCCTCGGTTCGGCCGCCGAGCCGGCCTCCATCGTGATCGTCACCATCGTGCTGACCTTCGTCACGCTGGTGATCGGCGAGCTGGCGCCGAAGCGGATCGCCATGCAGCGCACCGAGGGCTGGGCGTTGCTGGTAGCGCGCCCGCTGGACATCCTGTCGACCATCTCCCGGCCGGCCGTCTGGCTGCTCAGCGTCGCGACGAACCTGCTGGTCCGGCTGGCCGGCGGCGACCCGTCGGCGCAGCGCGAGGAGGTCAGCACCGAGGAGATCCGCGACATGGTCGCGGCGCAGCAGGACTTCTCGATCGAGCAGCGGACCATCATCAGCGGTGCGTTCGAGATCGCCGACCGGATCCTGCGGGAGATCCTGGTGCCGCGCCGCGACGTGCTGACCCTCGCGACCGGGCTGGCCGCCCCGGAGGCGTTGAGCCAGCTCATCGCCGGCGGGCACTCCCGCGCGCCGGTGGTCGGGCCGGCCGGGCTGGACGACGTCTTCGGCGTTGTGCACCTGCGGGACCTGGTGGGCGCGCAGGGGCCGGTCGACGCGGTGGCCCGGCCGGGGCTGTTCCTGCCGGAGACGCTGCGGGTGTCCGACGCGCTGCGCCAGATGCGTTCGGAGCGTCAGCAGATCGCCCTCGTGGTCGACGAGCGCGGCGCCATCGACGGCATCATCACCATGGAGGACCTGGTCGAGGAGATCGTCGGGGAGATCTACGACGAGACCGACCGGGACGTGCAGTCGGTGGTCAAGGAGGCGGACGGCGCGCTGCTGATGCCCGGGTCGTTCCCGATCCACGACCTGCCCGACATCGGCTTCGACGACTCGGGCAACGACGAGGGTGACTACACGACCGTCGCCGGCATGGTGCTCGCGGTGCTCGGGCACATCCCGACCGAGCCGGGTGAGGTGGTGACCCTGCCGCAGTTCACCGCCGAGGTGGTCGAGGTGACCGGCCGGGCGATCACCCGGGTCCGGCTGCGCGCGCTGCCCCGCACCGAAGAGGACGACGAGGACTGACCGCGCCTGACAATTTGTGCGACATTCGCGCTCGCCGCGATCATCGTGGCCATTTCGGCGGCTGCGCCCATTGCGAATGACCTGCCTGCTTTCACTAGGCTCTCAGTGACCGCGAGCGATCATTGCGTGAGGTGGGTCCCATGACGAACAGCAGCCCCGTATCGGGCAACGCCTATGAATACCTGGACAGCGTCGACTCCGAGGAGCAGCGCCGGCTCGAGGCCGTGCGCCGCTACCGGCTGGTCGACCAGCCGGTGGAGGACGCGTACGACCGGATCGCCTTCGTGGCCGGCGCCATCTTCGACGCTCCCATCGCGACGGTGTCCCTGGTGGAGCAGGACCGGGTCTGGCTGGCCGCCTGCCAGGGCCTGACCGGCGTCCGCGAGGTCGGCAAGGAGCCGGGGCTGTGCGCCTCGGTCATCGCCCAGGACGATGTCTACGTGATCAACAACGCCGCGGTCGACCCGCGCACGCTGGAGCACCCGTTGGTGCGCGGCGAGCTGGGCCTGCGCTTCTACGCCGCAGCCCCGATCCGCACCCACGACGGCTACCGGCTGGGCACCGTCAACGTGATCGACAACCGCCCCCGCGAGGTGACGAAGCGGCAGCTCACCGCCCTGGAGCACCTGGCGTCGATGGTGTCGGACGAGCTGGAGCTGCGGCTGATGGTGATCCGCAGCGCGGCCGCTGAGCAGCGTATGCGCGAGAGCGTGCACTGAGGATCCGCAGCGTGGGAGCAGGGGCGGCCGCCGCGGCCGCCCCTCCCTCTTGAGGTGCCAGGTAGCAGGTTGCGAATTAGCTATCATCCATATGTCTTGTGCTGCCGCCCGCCATGCCTCATCCTGGTGATATAGCGGCCAGACGTAGCTAAAAAGGGCATCGTCGTGCCGCTCGTTCGGGAGGGAGCGGCCCGATGACACGACGGAATCGACCCCGGCCCCGCAGCGTCGAGCACCGGCTCGCGCGCCGCGAGGCGCACCGTCTGACGCCCCATCGCCGAGGCGTCACCCGCACAATGATCGCGACGAAGCGGACCCGGCCCGGGTCCGTTCTTCGTCTGCTCTCCGCCATCGGATCAGTCCTGGCATCGGTGGTGGCCATCGTCCACCACGTGATCCAGATGATCCGCGGGAGCTGAGGGCCCGTCCGGAGCCGCGCCCACCGCCATGGGCGTAGGAATGTGTGGCATCGGGTAAACGCCGGTGCCATGCGGAATCCCCGGAAAGTCGCCGTGGTCGCCCACCGGCGCAAGACTCTCGGCGGCGGGCTCGACGAGCTGCGCCGGCTCATCACCGACCAGGGTGTCGACGAGCTCGACTGGCACGAGGTGCCCAAGAGCCGCAAGGCACCCAAGCAGGTTCGCAAGGCCCTCGCCCAGGAACCGGACCTGCTGCTGGTCTGGGGCGGGGACGGCATGGTGCAGCGCAGCCTGGACACCGTCGCCCGCACCAAGGGCGGCGCCAAGGTCCCGGTCGGCATCATCCCGGCCGGCACGGCGAACCTGCTGGCCACCAACCTCGGTGTGCCGCACGACCTGGCCGAGGCGGTCCGGATCGCGTTCCACGGCCGGCGGCACAAGCTGGACCTGGGCGTGCTCAACGGCGAGCACTTCGCGGTGATGGCCGGCATCGGCTTCGACGGCGCCATGATCCAGGACGCGGACGGCAAGCTGAAGGACCGGCTGGGCAAGCTCTCGTACGTCTACACCGGCCTGCGCCACCTCAACGGCGATGCCCCCAAGGCGACGATCAAGGTGGACGGCACGCCGTGGTTCGCCGAGGACGCCAGCTGCGTACTCGTCGGCAACGTCAGCACGGTGACCGGCGGCATCAAGGCCTTCGACGACGCGAAGCCGGACGACGGCTGGCTGGACGTCGGCGTCGCGACGGCCCGCGGCGTGACGCAGTGGGCGCGCACGATGGGCCGGATGGCCGTGGGCCGCTCCGAGGACTCGCCGTTCGTGCACATGACCCGGGCCCGGCGCATCGACGTCAAGCTGAAGAAGCCGCTGATGTACGAGCTGGACGGTGGCGCCCGGGAAGCGGTCAAGAAGATCCGCGTGCAGGTCGCCCCGGCCGCCGTCAAGGTCTGCGTCCCGGAACAGCGGATCGGATAAGCGACACAAAACGTATGTCGCCCTCCGTACCGTTAATTCGGATTCATCGCTCTTAAGACCGATTAATCCCCTGGTCCGTGGCGGTGCCGCGACCCACACTGGGTGGCGTCGGGCACCGCTACGCATCTCCAGGGGGACGGCAATGCCTTACCACCAGAGTTCCGCAGTGAGCGTCGCAACGGTCATGACCGCTGCCACCGTCATCATCATCGGCTACCGCATCGGCCGGGCCCACGCCGCCTGGCGTGACGTCCGGTCGGTCAAGCGCGACCTGCCGGCCAAGCGCAAGATCGCCTGGGGACACACCAGGCCACTGGTCTTCGGCGCGCTCTTCCTGATCCTGACGTTCGCCGCCGCGGCCTACGACGCCGGCCATTGACAACGACGGACGCCCCGAGCTAGAGCGAAGATCAAGGCGATGTCGTGCCTGGTTGCATGGCACCGACCGTCGCTCCCGCCGACACCGGGCGAGGGTGACCAATCGCCTGGCGGCTCATGAACGGCCACCCTCACCCTGCCAGGTCCGTGCGTGGGGAAAACCGGGGGCATGTCGGGTATGCGGATCTGTGGCCCGGTGCTGCCGGACCTGGCAGAGTGCCTCCATGATGTGGACCGGGCGGGCTGACGAGGCCGGCGCTCTCGGCTTGTTGCTGGATCGCACGTACGCCGACGTGGCCGCGGCGGCGGCGCGTCCCCGGTCGCTCGATCGGGAGTTCCTCATCGGTCAGTTCGACCTGTGGGACAACCATCTGCTGCCCGCCGTGGCCGCGGGGACCGCTCCCCCGTGGACCCGGCGTTCCGCGGCGCGCGCGGTGTGGCGCCGGCTCGGGTTCGCGGCCGGGGACGAGCACCGGCAGTGGATGGCCGATCACCTCGACGGTCTCGGGCACGATCCGGTCGCGTTGCTCGGTCCGGAGCGGGACAGCCGTCCGTCGCGGAGTCAGGACGGCCGGCTCATCCCGGTGCCGCAGCCGCTGACCGCCGAGGCCGCGGAGCTGATCCGCGCGGACTACGACCTGACCGGCGGCACTCTTGTCGGCGCCCGGATCGACGTGCGCGGCCGCGAGCCGCAGCGGATCAGCGGGGCCTTCAAGCTCACCGCGAGCAGCCGACGATATCCCGCGGACAGCCCGGTCCCGCCGGCCCTGTACTTCCAGGTCGGCGAGCTGACGTCGGCGGTCTTCCCCCACGCTGAGCACGGCTCGTTGCGGCTGGAGGGAGAGCCGACTGTCGTCACCGCGCCGGACGAGGTCAGTCTCGAGATCTCAGCACTGCGATTCGCCGGCCGGGATTTCCGCTGGTATCCGGACGACCCGCACTGGTCCGACTCGGCAGCAGCTCAGGCCTCGCTGGAAGGCGTCCGCGAGAACGCCCCCGAACTGCCCGAACTGGCCGCGCGCGGTGCCGACGTGCTGGGCATCCTGCAGCTCACGATCATGTGGCAGTTGCGCCGGATGCGCTACGCCGGCTTGCTGCGGCGCTGGGAGCTGGCCGCGGCGGCCACCCTCTGCGGCGGGCTGAACGCCCAGCTCTTCCGCGTGACCCCCACAGCGCTGCGGGCCCGCTGGGCGGCGCGCCGGGTCCGCTCGATGCTGGAGACCGAGGACAGCCAGGCCCGGGACCTGCTGCGGATCGTCGGCCGGCATCTGCCGCTCGAGGTGCCCGAGCTGCCCGGCGCGGCCGTACCACCGGCCCCGAGCAGGATCACGGTCGGCACCGCCGGGCGGTTGCCGGCCGGGCTGGACTTCGCCGGCGGCCGGCTGCGTTTCGTGGATGTCGCCGCCGGCGAAACCGTCATCCACCTGGACGCCCGGCGCGGCGACCGGGACACGATCGTCGTGATCGTGCTGAGCGAACCGCTCGGCTGCGCTCCCCTGACCGTCACCCCGGACGGCCTGACTCTCACCGGCCGGCCGGCCTTGGACGTCACCGCCGACGATGTGACCCTGACGATCCCTCTGCCCGGCGGTGACTGGACGGTCCGGGCCGCCGCCGGTTCCTGGTACGCCGACTGAGGCGTCAGCCCTTGAGCCCCGTGTGGGCGAGTCCCTCGATGAACTGGCGCTGGGCGATCACGAAGACGATCAGCACCGGGATCGCCGTCATCGAGGCCGCCGACAGCTGCACGTTCCACAGTGGCCCCTGGTAGACGTCGGTGAACTGGGTCAGCGCCTGCGGCAGGGTGAACTTCTGCTTGCTGGAGAGGTACACGATGGGCTCCAGGTACAGGTTCCAGCTGTGCAGGAAGGTGAAGATGGCGACCGCACCCAGGGCCGGTTTGGCCAGCGGCAGCGCGATGCGGCGGAAGATCGCCGGGCGGCCCAGGCCGTCCATCCGGGCCGCCTCCTCCAGTTCGGCCGGCAGCGTGATGAAGAACTGCCGCATGATGAACGTCGCCAGCACGCACGGTGCACCGAAGATCGGTACGAGGATCAGCGGCCAGTGGGTGTTGATCATTCCGAGCCCGTTGAACATCCGGAACAGCGGGACGATCGTCACCTCGCTGGGGATGAGCAGGCCGGTCAGCACCACCAGGAACAGGGCGTTCTGGCCGGGGAAGCGGATCCGGGCGAACGCGTAGCCGGCCATCGAGGCGACCACCAGCGTGCCCACCGTGACCACGACCGCGATGTACGCGCTGTTCCAGTACTGCTGCGCGAACGGCTGCATGGTGAACACGTCGCCCCACGCCTTGAGCGACGGGTCACCGGGCCACAGCCGCGGCGGGAAGGCGAAGATCTCCGCGTTCGGCTTCAGCGACGAGGTGACCATCCACCAGGTCGGGAAGACGAACGGAACGCAGAGCACCAGCAGGACGGCGTACAGCGCGACCTTGGCCCTATTGCTCATGGAAGACCCACCTCTTGCGCAGGTGCCACTGCACGACGGTGAGCAGCAGGACGATGAGGAAGAGCAGCACCGACAACGTCGCGCCGTAGCCGAAGGTGTGGAACTGGAACGCCTGCTGGTACAGGTAGTAGACGAGCACCGTGGTGGACGTGCCCGGCCCGCCCTGGGTGAGTACGGCGATCTGGGCGAAGACCTGCAACGATCCGACCACCGTGATGATCGAGGTGAGCAGGATCGTCGGGCTGATCAGCGGCAGGGTGATCCGCCGGAACGCCGTCCACCGGCTGGCCCCGTCGACCCGGGCGGCCTCGTAGAGGTCCTGCGGCACCCCTTGCAGCGCGGCCAGGAACAGCACCATGTTGAGGCCGACGTTCTTGAAGACCTGCACCACGACCACCGCCGCCATCGCCGTGCCGCCGGAACGCAGCCAGTTCGGGCCCTGGACGCCGATGGTGTCGAGCAGCCCGTTGATGCCGCCGTTGGACTGCAGCATGAAGTGCCACACGATGGTCCAGGCGACCAGCGACACCACCACCGGGGAGAAGAACAGCACCCGGAAGACGGTGGTGCCGCGCAGTTTCTGGTTCAGCAGTACGGCCAGCAGCAACGCCAGCGCGAGGTTGAGCAGCACCAGGCCGGCCGAGAAGAGCAGCGTGGCCCGCAGCACCGACGGCAGCTTCGGGTCGTCGAGCAGCCGCTGGTAGTTGTCCGTGCCGACGAAGTCGAAGGTGTCGGCCAGCACGTTCCACTCGTGCAGGCTGTACCAGCCGACCAGCACCAAGGGGACGAGCACGAAGACGACCGTGCCGAGCAGCTGCGGCGCGATGAACAGGTAGCCGGTGAGCCGGTCACGCCGCTTGGTGCTCCAGTACGCGGGCCTCGGCCGGGTCTCCTCGGCCGGGGACCGCACCGCGGTGAGGGTGCTCATTTGGCCAGGAGGGGCTGGATCGCCGCGCAGACCCCGTCCAGCACCGGCTTGACCTGGGCGTCGGCCTTCCACAGCGGGTCCAGCGCGGAGCGGACCGCCTGGCCGATCTCAGCGCTGTCGCGGTGGCTGGGCTTGACCACGCCGGTGGAGATGCCGTCGATGACGACCTCCTGGAGCTGTTCGGGCTTGAGCAGCGGGTTGGACTTGGCCAGGGTGGCCGCGGTGAGCTGCGAGCGGCGCGGCGGCGGGAAGAACTGGGCGAGCTTGGCCGAGTTGGCCTCGTTGGTGAAGAACGCCAGGAAGTCGGCGGCGGCGTCGGCGTTCTTACCCTTCTTCAGCACGCCGAGCCCGCCCTGGCCGATGACCGCGTACTCGCCCTTGGGGCCGGCCGGCAGCGGCACCAGGGTCCACTTGAACTTCGCCTCCTTGAGCAGGGAGGCCCGGGAGATCTGGGTGATCGTCATCGCGGACTCACCGGCGAAGAAGTCGGCGGCGACGCCGGGTCCGGGCATCGCCTTGTCGGTGAAGATCGCCTTGTGGATGAAGGTCATCGCATCGACCATCGGCTGCTGGTTGAAGCCGCAGGTCTTGCCGTCGGCGCTCCACGCCTCGGCGCCCCAGCCGTGGAAGATGCTGGCCAGGTTGTCCCAGGCCTTGTAGTCGAAGTCGCGGACGACGAGTCCCTGCTTGCCGCTGCCCTTCGCCGCGCCGGCGGCGGCCGCCATCGCGTTCTCCCACGTCCACTTGTCCCCGGCCGGCAGGTCCTTGACCAGGTCGGTGTTGACGAAGACCCCGAACGGCGAGGTCGAGAACGGGTACGCGGCGAGCTTGCCGTCCGCCTGCCACAGCTTGGTGGCCGCCGGGGCCAGATCCGACTCCTTCTCGACCTTTCCGTCCAGCGGCGCGAGGGCGCCCGAGGAGACGAAGTCGGGCGCCGACCCCTCCAGGATCCAGGCCAGGTCGGGCGCGTTGCCGCCGGCGATCTGGGTGGTCAGCGTGGTCGTGTAGTTCTCGAACGGCAGTGCGTCGAACTGCACGGTGACGTCAGGATGGGTGGTCTTGTATTCCGCGGCGATCTCGGTGAAGAGCTTGACGTGTGCCTCGTTGGCGGACCAGGTGGTCATCCGCAGAGTGAGCGGACCGTCCGAGGTGGAGTCGCTGCCACACGCCGCGAGTCCGCCGAGCAGAACCGTTGCCGCTATGAGTGCCCTTGCTTTCATGGGTGGGGGTCCTTCCTCAGTAACCGCTGATGTCGGGCCAGCGCAGCTCGACACCGTCGGCGGTCAGGCGTTGGCGAAAGTCGGCCAGCAGGGCCGGGGTGTTGCGGACCGCGCGCGGGGTGACCGCGCGGGTCAGGCAGAAGTCGGCGAGGATGCCGGCGACCTCGCCGACGTTCCACTCGACGGGGTGCAGGCGGTGGGATCCGTTGGTGATGTGGGTGGTGCCGATGTTCTTGCCGGCGGGCAGCAGGTTCTCCACGCGACGCGGGATGAGGGCACCGAGCGGGATCTCGAACGGGCACGAGCCCACGTCGATGTACGTGTCACCGCCGGTGGACGGGTGCAGGTCGATGCGGTACATGCCGACGCCGATCGAGTCCGGATGTGAGACCGCGCCCTTGTCGCCGCGTACGGCCAGCGACAGGTCCTGCTCGACGATCGTGTACTCGGCACGGACGCGCCGGGACTCGCGGATGTACGGCGCCTGGGCCAGCCCGTCGGCGCTGCCGGTCACGTCGCCGCGCAGCCGCAGCCCGGGCCAGCCGGTGCCGCCGTCCGGGCGCGGCGCCTCGGTCTGCAGCCAGTAGAGGACGCTGTAGGACAGCTCCCGCGCCCGCTGCACGTGGTGGGCGGCGTCCGGCACGTCGATGATCGGCGCCTCGAAGTAGTCGATCATCGGCCAGTTCACCAGGCAGATGTCGCTGGGGTAGGAACCGTCGGTGAAGGTGCGCCGGGCAGCGATGCGCCGGAACGTCCACAGGTTGCCGTCGCCCGGGTTGACCCGCTGGTCGGCCTGGACCAGCCACGGGTCGTCGTCCGGGTTCGGGGTGAACGACCGGGTGGAGGTGGCCAGCGTGCGCGGGTTCGGCGTCTGCCAGGACAGCATCTTCGCGCCCCAGAACGGCGGCTGGTAGTCGCGCCAGAAGTCGTACGCCGCGGGCCGGTCGATGGTGTGGTCGCCGTCCACGTGGTCGATCGCGAAGCAGACCGAGAACGCCTGCATGTTGCCCGGGTCGGCGACGTCGGGCGCGTTCGGCTCCCCGGTCTCGGCCTGCGACTCGAACCCGGTGACGTACTCGGTGCCGGTCAGCGGCAGCAGCTCGCCGGTCTCGGTCGCGTCCAAAATGTAGGGACCACTGAGCACCAGCTCCTCGCCCGGTCCGCGGACCGTGACCGCAGTGACCCGATCACCGTCGGTCTCCGCCGCGACGGGCACAAAACCCATCAAAACCTGGAGCAAACCCGACCCACGGTACGGCGCCAGCATCGCCTCGATGACCGCGACGGCAACCCGCGGCTCGTGGCACAGCCGGCTCACGTGCCCGGCGCCGGGATTGAGGTCCGGGGTACGCCGCGCCCGCTCGGTCAGCGGGTAGTGCCGCCGGTAGTAGTCCCGGATGCCGTCCCGCAGCGCCCGGTAACTCGCCGTCACGCCGAACTGCTCGACCCAGCTGTGCTCGTCGGGCGGCACGGCCTGGCTGGTCAGCTGGCCGCCGAGCCACTCGTACTCCTCAGTCAGCAGTACCGACCGCCCGGCCCGCAGGGCGCCGAGCGCAGCCGCCACCCCACCGAGCCCGCCGCCGATGACGACGACGTCCGCGCGCAGTTCACGCATGCGCCACCGCCGCCAGGGTCGCGCCGGCCACCGGCTCGCAGGGCAGGATCCGCTGGGTCACCGCAGTGGTCCCCTCCAGCATGGCGGCCAGCACCTCCACCGCCTGCCAGCCCATCTCCCGGCGCGGGATCCGGTAGCCGGTGAAGTCGATGTCGGTCGCCGCCGGCCGGGTCGGGTCGCCCAGGGCCACGAACGACAGATCCCCGGGTACGCGCAGACCGCGCTCGACGGCGAGCTGGGCGAGCACCACCCCGTCGGCGAACTCCTCGACGAACACACAGGTACGCCGGTCGGCAAGGATCGCATCCAGCACCGCCCCCGCCGAGAACCCGGCGACGGCCTGGCGACGGCCCTCCGGATCGGCCAGTCCGACCGCCGGCGAGGACCCGGCGATAACCAGGGGCCGTCCGTCCACATCCGACTGCGCGACCCCCGGCGACGACCCGCCGACGGCCAGGTGCCGTCCATCCACTTCCGCCTCCGCGACCGCGGCCGCGAAGCCGCGCAGCCGGTCGGCGTGCGACTCCGGACCCGCGCCCTCGCCCACGTAGGCGAGCCGCCGGTGCCCGAGCGCGACCGCGGCACGCACCTGGGCCGCCGTGGCGCCCGGGTAATCCGCACCCACGTAGGGCACCGGACCACCGGCGTCGTCGCGGCGGCCGACGCTGACGAAGGGCTGACCTTCGGCGAGCAGCCGGGCCAGCTCGGCCGGGTCCAGCGAGCGGCCCAGCAGCACGCACCCGTCGGCCAGCCGCAGCCGGTTGTCCTGGTGGAAGATCCGGCGCCGGCCGTCGATCACCGGCGCGCTGGTGAGCAGCAGCAGGTCGCAGCCGACCCGTTCCGCGCACTCCTCTATCCCGGCCAGGAACGGGTGGTAGAAGTCGCCGAGCCCGGCCGGGAACACCGACTCGTAGGTGAAGACGCCGAGGATCCGGTTGTGCCGGGCGGCGAGGCGGCGGGCGATCGGGTCGGCGACATAGCCGGTGCTGCGGATGGCCTGCAGCACCCGTTCCCGGGTCTCGGGGGCGATCCGGACGTCGGCGTCGTCCCGCCCGTTGAGCACCAGCGAGACGGTGGCCTGGCTGACCCCGGTCATCCTGGCGATGTCCTGCTGCGTCACGCGCCTCCGCGTCACAGTCACAGTCTGTTCCCCTCGGTTACGAAGGTAATACGCATTAGTTGCGGCTGAGTGACATCGTCAGTCGATCCGAGCCCGCCGGTCAAGACGCTAATACCTATTACCTAAGGCCGTCGGCACAAAAAGAACCCGCCGCCCTCACGGGCGGCGGGTTCTCACCATGCAATCAGTCGGCAATCGGCGGGAGCGACGGTCAGCACCACGCACGGACCTACGACATGGAACTCTTGATCTTGATTTAAAGAGCCTGCCACCAGCCGTCGACGGCCGGCGGGTTGTCGACGTCGACCCGCT
>NZ_JBEZGQ010000130.1:0-13248 GCF_040650095.1 Actinoplanes sp. NPDC048791
GGCACGGCCGGTTCCGCGGTCACCTTCGCCGGGCTGACCGTGCCGACCGCGCGGGCGACCGCCTCCTCCGCGCGGCGCCCGATGGTGATCTCGTGGCGGTAGCGGGACACGATGAACAGCGCGTAGTCGATGGCCACGGCGATGCCGAGCATCAGGGCCAGCGTGGAGGTGTTGCTGCCCAGGTCGACGAAGCCCGAGACGATCTGGATGCCGAGCACGGCGGCGGCGACGCCGAGGATGGCCGTCAGCAGCGGCAGGCCGGCGGCGATCAGCGAGCCGAAGGTGATGACCAGGACCACCGCGGCGACCAGGATGCCGAGGATCTCGGAGTTGCCCGGCCCGCCCTGCTCCTGGACCGCGTCACCACCGGCCTCCACGGCCAGGCCGGCCTCCCGGCCCGCGTCGGTGGCCTCGGTGAGCGCCTCGCGGTCGGCCTCGGTCAGCGCGGTGGCGGCGACCTTGTACGTGACCTGCGCGTACGCGACCGTGCCGGCCTGGTTGATGGTGCCCTGCAGCGGGTCGGAGACCGCGGCCACCTGCGCACCGGTCTTGAGCTGGGCGACGGTCTCGGCGACGGCCGCCCGGTTGCGCTCGTCGGTGAGCTTCTCGCCGGCGGGGGCCGCGAACACCACCCGGGCCTGGGCACCGTCCGCACCGGCGCCGGGGAAGCGCTGACCGAGCAGGTCCATCGCCTCCTGGGCCTCGGTGCCCGGGATCTTGAACTCGTCGGAGGTGGGTCCCGACAACGTGGCCGCGCCCACGCCGAGTAACGCCAGCGCGGCGAGCCAGAGCGCGAGGATCAGTCTGCGCCGGCGGAAACTGAACCGGCCCAGCCGGTAGAGGTAGGTGGCCATCGGTACTCCCGGGATCGCGTCGTCAGGTGACCCTTGAAACGATCAATGAATCCCGGTCCCGGCGCGTCGTCCTCGTGCAGTCGTCACATACCATCGCCGTGGTATTTCCGGCCGGCCCCGGCTACTGCGACGAGACGACGACCCGGTCCCGCCCGCCCGCGTACGGTCAGCGTGATGGAGGAGACCGGCGTGATGCGGATGAAGCGGTGGTCCGACGCTCAGTGGCACCCGCTGCTGGTCGACGCCCTGCTCGCCGTCGTGCTGGCCGGGTTCGTGCTGAAGTCGGCGGTGCTGGAGCCGAACTCAGACCTCACCGAGACCGTGACGGTCGGCGACGTGCTGGTCGCCGTCGTGGCTTTCCTCGCCGTCCTGCAGCGCCGCAGCCGTCCCCGGGCCGCCCTGGTGATCGCCACCTGCGCCACCGTCGGCGGCATCACCCAGGGGGTGAGCAATCCCGGCCTGGTCGTCGTGCTCGGCGTGATCACCTATTCCATCGCGGCCCACCGCAACCGTCGCGACGGCTGGACGTGCGCGCTGGCCGCGGCCTCGGTGGTCTACGGCGCCGCCGTCGTCACCTCCGCCGGATGGCGCCCGGACGTGCTGGCCGTCTTCGCCTGGATCTTCATGGCCGCCGCGGTCGGGGACGCCGCCCGCAGCCACCGCGCCTACGTCGCCGAGGTCGAGGCCCGGGCGCACCGCGCCGAGCAGACCCGCGAGCAGGAGGCGCAGCGCCGGGTGATCGACGAGCGGCTGCGGATCGCCCGGGAACTGCACGACGTGGTCGCCCACCACATCGCGGTGATCAGCGTGCAGGCGGGCGCGGCCACCCACGTGCTGGAGCGCCGGCCCGATCAGGTGGGCCCGGTGCTGGCGCACATCCGCGAGGCCTCCGACCTGGTGCTCAAGGAGATCTCGTCGGTGGTGGGCGTGCTGCGCAATTCCGACGAGCAGGCCAACACCGAGCCGGCCCCGGGATTGTCGCGGCTGCCGGATCTGCTGGGCGCCCTGCATGCCGCCGGTTTCACCGTACGGAACCAGCTGCGCGGCGACCCGCGCGAGTTGCCGGCCATGGTCGATCTGGCGGCGTACCGGATCGTGCAGGAAGCCCTCACCAACGCCCACCGGTACGGCGACGGCCGGGCCGTGCTGCTCGTCGAGTACGCCCCCAGCGGCGTCATCCTCGAGGTCACCAACGACATCCGGCCCGACCGGGACACCGGGGGCACCGGCTACGGCCTGCTCGGCATGCGCGAGCGGGCCACCGCGGCGGGCGGCACCGTCACCGCCGGCCCGCTCGGCGACGGCCGCTTCCGGGTGCACGCCGTGCTGCCGACCGAGGACGCCCCGGCGAAGGGCTGCCTGCGGTGACCATCCGCGTGCTGCTGGCCGACGACCAGACGCTGATCCGGGCCGGCTTCAAAATGATCATCGACTCGGAGCCGGAGTTCGAGGTGGTCGGCGAGGCGTCCGACGGCAGTGAGGCGGTGGCGCTGGCCCGTACGGCCCGGGCCGACGTGGTGCTGATGGACATCCGGATGCCGCGGATGGACGGGCTGGAGGCCACCCGCCGGATCGGCGCCGACGACGACCTCGCCGGGGTACGCGTCCTGGTCCTCACCACCTTCGAGAACGACGACAACGTGGTGCTCGCCCTGCAGGCCGGCGCGAGCGGCTTCCTGGGCAAGAGCGTCGCGCCCGCGGACCTGCTGCACGCCATCCGGGTGGTGGCCGACGGCGAGGCGCTGCTGTCGCCCCGGGCCACCCGCGGGCTGGTCAGCCGGTTCCTGAGCCAGCCCGAGGCCGGTGCCGGTCAGGTCCCGGTGGAGCTGACCGGCCTCACCGACCGGGAACGCGAGATCCTGGTGCTGGTCGCCCACGGCCTGTCGAACGACGACATCGCCGAGCGGCTGTACGTCTCCCCGCTGACCGTGAAGACGCACGTCAACCGGGCGATGACCAAGCTCGACGTGCGCGACCGGGCGCAGCTGGTGGTGCTGGCGTACCAGCGCGGCCTGGTCCGCCCGGGCGAGCAGCTGCCCACGGGCTAGGGGTCAGGCGGCGCTGCGGGCGACCGCGTCCCGTACGGCGTCCAGGCCGTCCGCCTGCGTGACGATCGCCTGGTATCCGAGCTCGGCGACGGCCTTGCCGGTGCGCAGCGTGCAGGTCTGCTCCAGGAACCAGCGCGCGGGAACGGGAATCACCCGGGCAGCGGTGCCGGCGTCCAGGTCGGGGATGGCGGCGTTCACTCCGTAGATCGCGAAGTTCTCCTCGAGGAACTCGCGGAGGGTGACGCGGTGCTGATCGGTGATGAAGTAGGCCTGACCCGGCCGGCCGCGCAGCCATCCCTTGACCAGGCCCTCGACCGCGTTGTCGACGAAGGTGACGTCGGTGAGGTGCCGGCCGCCCTCGATCCAGGCGAACTCACCGTTGCGGGCCGCGTGCACGAGACCTTCGACCAGCGAGCTCTCGGGTCCCCACACGAACCGCGGCCGGATCGACACGGTGGTGAAGCCCGGCGCGTTCGCGGCCAGGACCAACGTCTCGGCCTGCGCTTTCGTCGCGCAGTACGCGGCTTCGGAGTCCGGTCGCAAGGGCGCGTTCTCGTCGACGTCGATGAGCGGCTCGCCGGCCAGCAGGGCGGATTCGCTGCCGCAGTGCACGAAGCGGGCCACTCCGGCCTGCCGCGCTGCCTGCAGGGCGGCCCGGGTGCCGCCCACGGTGATCAGCTCCTGCCGCTCCCGATCGGCCGTGATGTCGGTCTCCGCGGCCAGGTGGAACAGCACCTCGCTGCCCTCGACGCCGGCCCGCCACGTATCGGGTTCGGTCAGCTCACCGTGCACCGGCTGGGCGCCCAATGCGGCCACCACGTCAGCGGACGCCGCACTGCGGACCAGGACCTTGACCGCGTGCCCATCGGCCAGCAGGCGACGTACCAGTCGCCGGCCGATGAAGCCGGAACCGCCGGTGATGAAGGTCTGTGCCATGTCGTTCTCCTCGGTCGCGATGATCTCTGTCTGGTTCAGCAACCGGCGACCACCAACGCTTCCCTCAGGAACATTTAGCTTTCGAGGGCCTGCGATAAGATTTCCGAATGGCTACGCTGCGCGCGCTGGAGTGTCTGATCGCCGTCACGGACACCGGCTCGATCACCGAGGCGGCCCGGCTGCTGCACTCCTCGCAGCCCGCGGTGTCCCAGCAGATCGCCGCGCTGGAGCGCGAGACCCGGACCCCGCTGCTGCGCCGGGAGGCACGTGGGGTCTCGCTCACCCCGGCCGGCCGCGCGGCCGTCGCGGACGCTCGGCGGGCGATAGACGCAGCCGCGTCAGCCGTACGCTCGGCCCGGGCCACGGGTGAGGCGGAGGGCGGATCGCTGCGCCTGGTCTGTGCGCAGAGCCTGACCGTGCCGTTGCTCGCCCCGGTGATCCGCGCCTGGCACCGGCACCACCCGCAGGTGGCGATCAGCATCAGAGAGGCCGTCAAGCCGGACGGCCTGTTCAGCCTCATGGATGGCGAGGGTGTCGACGTGGTCGTGGTGCCGGGTCCGTTCGACGGCCGCTTCACCTCCACGGTCCTCGCTGAGGAGGAGATCGTGCTGACGGCGCCGAGGGGCCATCGGTTGGCCGAGCAGAGCGCGGTGGAACTGGCTGAGCTCGACGGTGAGGATCTGGTGCACTTCGCGCCGGACAACGGCTTGAGCAGCTGGCTCGACCGGTCGCTCAGCGCAGCCGGTGTTCGCCTGAAGCCGGTGGTGAGAACGGCGGTCACCTCCGCGGCACCCCAGCTCGCCGCGGCCGGCCTCGGCATCGCGATAAGTCCGGTCAGTGCCGTCAGTGCGGGCTTCCCGGGGGTGGTCCGCTCGTTCTCGCCCCGGTGGGCCCGGCAGCTGGTCGCGGTGACGCCGGGGGAGCCCGACCCGCTGGCCGCCCGCTTCATCGCCGATCTGCGTACTCGCGGTGTGCGGGTGCCCCAGGATGTGCAGGACCAGCTCAGGCCGTCCTGAGCAGGGCCACCACCGGGATGCGGCGGTCGGCGCGGGCCTCGTGCTCGGCGAAGAACGGGAAGCTCTGCTTGATCGCCGCCCACTCGCGGTCGTAGTCGTCACCGGACAACGGTTCGGCGCGGGCCGTGAACCGCTCGCCGGGCAGTTCGACCGTGACCGACGGATCGGCCAGCAGGTTGCGGTACCACTGCGGGTCCTCGCGGGCCCCGTTGTTCGAGGCGATCACCAGGAGGCGGTCGCCGCTGCGGACGTACATCATCGGGCTGGTCCGCTCCTGGCCGCTGCGGCGGCCGACCGTGCTGAGCAGCAGCAGGGGCCGGTTTCCGAGTGATTTTCCGGCGTCGGCCCGGAACTGCTCGATCAGGGTGCGGTTGTAGGCCAGTACGTCCTCAGGCATCGTCATCCGGACATCATCGCGCGTGGCCTTGAGATTTCCACCTTGTTACAACTACCGTGGTCGATGCATGGGAGCGCTCCCATACTCATCCCCAGGAGTTGTCGAATGCGCTTGAGATCCCTCGCCTCCACCACGGCGGCCGCCGCGGCCGTGGTCGCCGGCACCGCGGTGCTCTGGCCCGGTGCCGCCTCGGCCGCCGAGTCCCCCTTCTATGTCGACCCGCAGGCCAGTGCCGCCCGCTGGGTCGCCGCCAACCCGGGTGACTCCCGGGCGGCTGTGATCCGCGACCGGATCGCCAACGTCCCGCAGGGCCGCTGGTACACCCAGAACAACACCGCCACGGTCGCCGCCGAGGTGGACGCCTATGTGGGCGCCGCCGCCGCGGCCGGCAAGACGCCGATCATGGTCGTCTACAACATCCCCAACCGCGACTGCAGCGGAGCCAGCTCCGGCGGGCTGGCCAACCACACCGTGTACCGGCAGTGGATCGACCAGGTGGCCGCCGGGCTCAAGGGCCGGGCGGCGGCGATCATCCTCGAGCCCGACGTGCTCCCGATCATGACGAGCTGCCTCACCGCGGCCCAGCAGCAGGAGGTCTATGCCTCCATGGCGTACGCGGGCAAGAAGCTCAAGGCCGCCTCGTCCGCCGCCAAGGTGTACTTCGACGCCGGGCACGCGGCCTGGCTGGCCCCGGCCGAGATGGCTGCCCGGCTGGTCCGCGCGGACATCGCCAACAGCGCCGACGGCATCTCGGTCAACGTCTCGAACTACCGCACCACGGCGGACTCGACCGCCTACATCCGCAACGTCATCGCCGCCACCGGCGTCTCCCGGCTCAAGGGTGTGATCGACACCAGCCGCAACGGCAACGGCCCGCTGGGCAGTGAGTGGTGCGACCCGGCCGGACGGGCGATCGGCATCCCGAGCACCAATGCGGTGTCCGACCCGATCCTGGACGCATACCTGTGGATCAAGCTGCCGGGTGAGGCCGACGGCTGCATCGCCGGCGCCGGGCAGTTCGTCCCGCAGCGCGCCTACGACCTGGCGATCGCGGCCGGCCCGGTGAGCCCGCCGCCGGTCACGACCTCGCCCACGCCCACCACCCCGGCCCCCAGTACGCCGGGGCCGACCACCCCGCCGCCCTCGACCACCCCGCCGCCGACCGGCACCTGCTCGGTGGCCTACTCGGCCAACGCCTGGTCGAACGGCTTCACCGCCGACGTGCGGATCACCAACCTCGGGGCCGCGCTGACCTCGTGGACGCTGACCTTCAGCGTGCCGGCCAACGTCACGCTCAGCAGCGGCTGGAGCGGCACCTGGTCGCAGTCCGGCAGCACGGTCACGGTCCGCAACGCGGCCTGGAACGGCTCGCTCGCCACCGGCGCCACCACCTCGACGGGCTTCCAGGCCACCTTCACCGGTGCCGCCCCGGCCGGCCCGACGGACTTCGCGCTGAACGGCACGCCATGTTGATCCGGCTGGCGGCCGCCGGCGCCCTGCTGATCGGCGCGGTCCTGGCCGCGGTGAGCCCTGCGGCCGCCGCCACGGCGTGCGATGTCACCTACACCGCCAACCAGTGGAGCACCGGCTTCACCGCCGACGTCCGGGTCACCAACAACGGCGCGCCGATCAACGGCTGGGTCGTGACGTGGACGTTCACCGGCAACCAGCGGGTCACCTCCGGCTGGAACGCCCAGTTGACCCAGTCCGGCAGCGCGGTGACCGCGGCGGCACCGAGCTACAACACCGCACTGGCCACCGGGGCGTCGGCGAGCTTCGGCTTCCAGGCGACGTACTCGGGGACCAACCCGGCCCCGGCGTCCTTCGCCCTCAACGGCGTCTCCTGCAACGGTGACGCCCCGCCGACCTCCACCCCGCCCAGCACCCCGCCGACCAGTACGCCGCCGAGCATCCCGCCCAGCACCCCGCCGACCTCCACCCCGCCGCAGGCCGGGTGCGGTTCCGGGGCTCGCTGCGACGGCTTCGAGGGCACCCAGGCCGACTGGGCGGTGACCTATCCGGACTGCTCGGGCACCGGCAAGGCGGCGTTCGACCCGGCGGTCGCGCACAGCGGCAGCACGTCGTTGCGCGTCGACGGCACAGCCGGCTACTGCAACCACGTGTTCATGCGCAACACCTCGCTGCTGCCGGTGGGGGCCTCCGCCCTGTTCGTCCGCTACTGGGTGCGGCACACTACCGCGCTGCCGGCGGCGCACACCACGGCGGTGGCATTGCGCGACGCCAACGACGGCAACCGGGACCTGCGCTTCGGTGGCCAGAACGGCGCCCTGCAATGGAACCGGGCCTCCGATGACGCCACGCTGCCGGAACAGAGCCCGGCCGGGGTGGCGCTGTCCGCGCCGCTGCCGACGGGCAGCTGGAACTGCGTGGAGTTCAAGGTGGACCAGAGCAACGGCACCATGCAGACCTGGCTCAACGGCACGTCGGTGCCCGGGCTGCTGCAGGACGGTGTGCCCACGCACGACATCGACAGCCAGTGGCTGAACCGCACCTGGCGACCGGCTCTGGCCGACCTGCGCCTGGGCTGGGAGAGCTACGGCGAGGGCGCCGACACCCTCTGGTACGACGACGTCGCCGTGGGAACCGCCCGCGTCGGCTGCTGAGTCACCGGCATCCGGGTGGCGGCGCGACCCTTTGCGCCGCCACCCCGGGTGACCGGGATCTGTCAGAGCTCGAACCAGTACCGCCGGGCGGGACCGAACGGGGTCTCCCCGATGCCCTCGAAGGCGCCGCCGCCCCGCTCGATCGTGCGCATCGAGGCGACGTTGCCGGGTGCGCAGACAGCCAGCAGCCGTTCCAGGCCCAGCCCGCGCGCCTCGTCGAGCATCCGGGCCAGCGCCCAGGCGCCCAGCCCGCGCCCGCGGGCCGACGGCCGGATGCCGTACCCGAGGTGGCCGGCCCACCGTACGTAGTCGCCGTCGCCGTGGCGCAGCGCTATCCCGCCGAGCACGCGATCACTCTCGATGATCCAGCGGTAGGTGCAGTGGTCCTGCGAGAGCCGGGCCAGCCAGGCCGCGAAGCCGGCCGGTGTGCCGACCTCGTCGGCCGGGCCCAGCCCGAACCCGTCCTCGTGCGCTCCCGGGCCCCACTCCGCGTGCGCCTCCAGCCAGGCCCGGTGCAGGTGGACGGCGGGCGGGATCAGCTCGGGCACCCGACGACGATACCGGCCGCCCCGGCAACTCGTACGCAACTGCGTTCTTGTTCGGGGCAGGGGGCCCCACCACGATCGGCGGTGTCCGGACGGTCCAGACGAGGGCGAGGATTGATGAACGCCACCACCACGACGGCGGTACCGCCGGATCCCACCGGCGCCGCCACACCGGTCGAGTTCGCAGGACGCCTGCGCGCGTTGATGGCCATGCGCAGACGCTCCCTGGACAGCGTCGCCAAGCGCAGCCGCGACGCGGGGACCCCGATCTCCCGCGCCACGGTCCACAACCTGATCACCGCCGCCAGCACACCCCGGCAGGACTCCCTGGTCGGTTTCCTGCGCGGCTGCGGAGTGCCGCCCCGCGAGCAGATCCGCTGGCTCATCACGTTCCACAAGGTGTACCCGGAGGGCCAGCGCACGATCAGGCCCCGGCAGGCCGCCGATCCCCGCGCGTGCTGAGGTGCGCGGTCACGGCTGCGTGGCCGCGTCACTCAGCACGGCCGCGTGGCCGGCGGTGCGGGCCAGCGTGATGCGGTCGATCTCGGTGTAGGGCTGCTTGCTGCCCGGCAGGGCGTCGGCCAGGCTGCGTACGGTCATCGTGGTGCGCGCGCCGCGAGCAGCGGGCACGACGTCGACAGCGATGAAGGCGTAGTCGTCGTAGCGCACCTGTGACCAGTCGACCACCTCGGGAACCCGGCTGCCGCCCAGGTGCCCGGCCGCCTTGATCTTGCTGTCCTGCTTCGACCAGACGTAGCTGTTGACGATGTTCCCGGTGTTGTTCTCCACCTCGTTCGGGCCGCCGGGCGGCTGATAGCCCCGGTAGCGCTGGCCCGCCGGCAGCTTCTGCGGCCCGGTCGGGGTGATCCCCGGCGGCGGTGGCGCGGCCGGGCCGGGCGCCTGCCGGAAGGGGTAGCGCGGCCGACCCCCCGAGCCGACGCAGAGGTACGTGACGCCGTCCTTGGCCGGATGGATCGTCGAGCCGTCCGGCGCGGACCGGGTCCGCTTGCCGTACCGGATCGGGTCGGTGCGTTCGAGCAGGTGGTTGTGGCCCTGCACGACCAGGTCGACCTCGTACCGGCTGAACAGTGGGTCGAGGGCGTCGCGGACCCCGCCGTCGGAGGCGTGGTTGTTCGTCGTCGAGTACGCGCAGTGGTGCAGGAACGCGACCACGAAGTCGATGTCCCCGGCCAGCTCGCTCCGCCACTTGCGCAGCGTGTGCTTGAGCCAGCTCAGCTGGGCGCCGCCGGAGTAGCCGGTGTTGGTCTGCAGCTCGGCCGAGAGCTCGTTGGCGTCGACGGAGATCACGCCCACGTTGGCGTACACGTAGCGGTAGACGGACGGGCAGCTCTTCGGGCCGTTGGCCGGGAAGTCCAGCCGCGACACCAGCCCGCCGTAGCCGTGGGTGGGGCTGTCGCCGAGGAACTTGGTGTTGCCGTACAGCGGTTCCATGTCGTGGTTGCCGGTGGTGAACATCCACGGCGTGTACGCGGCCAGCGGCTCGATCTGGTTGAGGAAGACGTCCCAGACGTACGGGTTGTAGAGGTTGCGGCCCGTGGGAGCGACCCCGGTCAGCGCGGTCGTGTCGTCGGCGGGCAGGCCGGAGCCGGACGGGTTGGCGTAGCAGATGTCGCCGGCCAGCAGCGTGAAGACCGGCTGCTGGGTGGCCATGAGCATGGTCTGGGTCAGTGCGGGACGCTTGTCGGTGCCGTGCGGCCCGGCCACCGGATCGTCCGGCAGGTACGAGTTGTCGTCGAAGATCCCGGACGGCCACTTGCCGCCGGCCGCGGTGACGGACGCCGGGTTCTGGCCCCAGGCGTACTTCGGGTCTCGGGGCGCGGTGTTGGTGCCGACGTCGGCGAAGGCGGTGAACGTGAACGGTGCCGCCACCGCGGAGTGCCGGGCCGGAGCCGTGCTGAAGTGCGCGTCACCGCTGACCGTGCCGTCGGACAGCCGGATCCGGTAGTGGTACACGGTGCCGGCGCGCAGCCCGTCCACGGTGGCCTTGAGGTAGAACTGGCTCCCGATCGGACCGCCGGGGATCGCGTACTGGCCGACCAGGTGCTGGATCTCCGCCTCGGTCCGGTGGCCGTACCGGCCCGGCTCGTCGCCGACGTCGACGAACGCCCGCAGCTTGTGCGGCAGCTTGCCGGTCTTGCTGACCAGCTGCGCGGTCACGGCCATCGCCGGGCGCAGCAGACCGTCGGAGGCCGGTACGAATGACAGGTGCCGGCCGGAGACCACCACCCCGGCCTTGCCCGCCTTGCCCCCACCGGCCGCGAAGGCCGCGTCGGCCAGCTGGAACTGGGCGTACGCGTACCCGCCGGCGCCCGCCATGACGGCCTTGAGCATCGAGCGGCGGCTGACCCGCTGACGGGCCAGCTCCTGGGCGTTCCACTCGGTGCACTCGTCCACCGTGACGGGACGGCTACCCTTCGACAACTTCACGCGGCCATCCTGGTCGGCCCGGTCCGTTCGCGGGCCGTACACGCCCGGCCCGGCCGGAAAACCCGACGAAAGAGGTCCCCGATGCCGTCCGCCGGGTCGAGCCGGGCGGAATGTCGGGGGGTCGTGTCACTCTTGGTCGGGAGAGGGGGCCGTCATGTCCTTCGAGTATGCGGGCGCCACGGTCGAGATCGTTGATGCCGCCACCATTCTTGCCGCTGCCCGGGTCAACCCGGTCGAGTTGCTGCGCCGAGCCACTTTCCCCGCCCCGGTGCGCCGGGCCACCCTGACCGTGACCAGCGCGGACACCGCCTCCGGGCCGGTGCACGTGTTCGTCGCGGAGATCCGTACCAACGATGACGACGTGCCCCAGCGGGAGCGCATCCGGGCGGTCGTGCTGGGCAACGACCCCGTCGGGACGCTGCTCGCGAAGCGGATCGCCGCCGGGGACCCGGTGGCCACCAAGATCGTGGACGGGGTGGGGGCGGCGGCCGTCGCGGCGTACAAGAAGCTCGGTCTGGATCGGCCCTCCGGGCCGGCGGCGGAGCGGGAGCCGGGCGCCGCGGTCCTGGCCGACGCGGCCGCCGGGCTGCAGGCCGCGGTGACCTACGACCAGGACGGCAGTGTCGTGCGGCTGCGGGCCGAGGTCGCCCGTGACGACGTCCAGCCCGCCCATCTGGAGGCCATGGTCAAGCTGACCCTGCAGGCGGTGGTCGAGCTGCTCGGTCCGGAGGCCGGGGAGCTGCCACTGGCCGGCCGGCGGTACGTGGTCAGCCGCGAGACCATCCCGCGGGTCGCCCCCACCACCCAGACGGTCACCCTCGACCAGGTCGGCGGCCTGGCCGACGTGGTCGCCGAGCTGCGCCAGATCGCGGTGTCGTTCCGGCATCCGGAGGCGATGGCCCGGTGGGGCGCGCGCCGGCCGCAGGGCATCCTGATGTACGGCCCGCCGGGCACCGGCAAGACCATGCTGTCCCGGGCGCTGGCCAACGAGATCGGCGCCGATTTCCGCGAGATCCGCACCCCGGAGATCCTGGACAAGTGGCTGGGCGGATCCGAGCGCAACATCAAGCAGATCTTCCGCGACGCCCGCCGCTACCGGGTGCCGACCCTGATCCTGTTCGACGAGTTCGACTCGATCATCAGCTACGCGGGCTCCGGCGGCGACGCGGCCAGCCAGGCGATCAACGCGGTGGCCGGCATCTTCAAGCAGGAGATGAACGACCTGATCGAGGCCAACCCGAACGTCATCGTGGTGGCGACGACCAACTTCCCGCACCGGGTCGACGACTCGCTGATCCGCTCGGGCCGCTTCGACGTCAAGATCTCCGTGCCCAAGCCGGACGAGGTGAGCCGGGCGGAGATCTTCCGCAAGATGATCGCCCAGCTGGCGGCGGTGCACGAGGAGCCGGGCTTCACCATGTTCGCCGACGGCATCGACCTGGCCGAGCTGGGCCGGCTCAGCCACGGCATGACCGGCGCGGACATCAAGGAGATCCTGCGCCGGGTGCAGCTGGCCAAGGCGATGCAGGACGCCCGCACCGGCGGCCTGGTCGACCCGATCAGCCAGCAGGACCTGATCACCAGCATCAACGACCTGCTCGGCCCCCGCTGACCGTGACTGAGCGCAGGACGTACTCCACGCTCGTCTCCTGGACCCGTACCCGCTCGAAGCCGCAGCGTTCCATCAGGCGCTGCGACGCGGTGTTGACGATGTCGGTGTCGGCGTAGAGAGGGCGGATCGGCTCACTGGCCAGGAAGATCCGCAGGGCTCGGCCGCCGACCCCGCGCCCCCAGAAGTCCTGGCTGAACCAGCCGCCCAGGTAGCGACGGTCGTCCCGCCACCACGTCAGCAGGTTGCCCGCGACCTCGCCGTCCACGACCACCGTCCGCACCAGAACGGTGTTGTCACCGAGCACGTGCTCGGCCCAGTAGTCCACGTAGACGTTGCGGTCCGGCGCGGCGATGTTCGCCCGCCGGGCGGCCTCCGGCTGCCGCCGGTGACTGTGGAAGATCTCGACATCCGCCGGCGTGGTGTCGCGCAGGCGCACGTCCCCGGTCATGACCGCGAGTCTGTCAGCTCACCCGCCGCCGGCGCCGTCTCCGCCGCGGGCGTGCGCCACGGCAGCAGGGCGGCACTGATCAGCACCGCCCCGGCAAGCACGAACAGGGCCGTCCGCACGCTGGTCGCCGCGGCCAGCAGGCCACTCGCGGCGATGCCGGCCGGCTGGGCCACCCGCGAGCTGATCGACCAGGCGGCGAACACCCGCGCCAGGTAGCCGTCCTCGGTGGCCTGCATCCGGTACGTCGCGAAGGTCGGGTTGAACGCCCCCGCGCAGGCGACGAGCAGGAACTGGCCCAGCGTGATCGACGCCAGCCCGGC
>NZ_JBEZGQ010000131.1:0-13230 GCF_040650095.1 Actinoplanes sp. NPDC048791
GTTGCTGCGTCCGCTGGCGCTGTTGTCGCGCGGAGCCGCCGAATTGCAACGCGGGGAGTTGCCGGCCGCGGAACGCGACTTGCGCGAGGCCCTGATGCTGGCGCGGCGGCGCGACATGGGCCGCGCCGAGGTCAGCGCCGCCAGCCATCTCGCCGCCTGCCACGCCGCCCGGGGGCAGCTGCGGCAGGCGGCACGGTGTGCCGCGGAGACGATCGACCGCGCCAACCAGCTCGGTCTGGTGCAGCTCGTGGACCTGGGCTGGAGCCGGCTGGCGCTGGCCGAGACGTACTTCGAGTGGAACCGGCTCGACGACGCCGAGCGCTGCGCGGCTGCCGCCGTGGAGGGTTCCCGCGGCGACCGGATGCTTCAGCTGTGGGGGACCATCCTGCAAGCACGGATCCGGACCGCCACCAGCCGGCCGGGCGACGCGCACCGCATGGTGAGAGCGGCCGCGCGAGAGATGTTCACCAGCGACCTGCCGGCGGCGATCCGGTGCGCACTGTCGCTGGTGGAAGGCGAACTCCGGCTTGCCTGCGGTGACCTCGCCGGAGCGAACGAACTGGTGCGGGAGTGCCGGGACGCCGGGGCCCTGCCCGTTCCGGCGGCTGTCCTGGAAGGTTCGGTTCTGCTCGCTGCGGGCCGGCCCGCGCTGGCCGCCCTGGCCGTCGAACCGTACGTGGTGGCACCCGACGAGTTCGCCTCCCGGACGTACCGGGCCTGGGCGGGCCTGGTCGGCGCCCTGGCCGGACACGACCTCGGTGACCGGGACCGGACGACGCGAGGTCTCGAAACCGCCCTACGGATGGCGGAGGAGGAGGATCTTCGGCGGGGCTTCGCCACGGGCGGTCATCGGCTGCGCGCACTCATCGAGTCGGTGGCACCGGCGATGCCGGTGTATTCGCCGGTTGCGGCCGCGCTGACGGCGACGCTCGACGTGGCGATGCGCGATTCCCGGGTATACCCGAGCCGCAAGGGCCAGGACGCCGTCCCCGCCGGCTCGGCGGTCCCGCCGCTGACCGACCGTGAGCTGACCGTGCTGCGTTACCTGCAGGGCACACTCTCGCACGTCGAGATCGCGGCGATGCTCTGCATCTCGGTGAACACCGTGAAGACGCACGTCAAGAACATCTACTCGAAACTGGGCGCGAGCCGGCGCAAGGATGCGATCCGGCTCGGCCGCGAATTGCGGTTGCTGTGAGCGTACGGCGTTCGTCCCATGTCTTATCGCCTTTCGGAGGTGAGGTGTAGTCACCCGGCGATGCCGAGAATGAAACTGCGCGGCAGAATGTCGCGCCCGCGGCAACCCGCGCCGCGGTCTTCACCCCTCGAAAGGATGTGACATCGTGACCATCACCCCGTCCCGTCGGTCCCGTCAGCTCGCCAACGCTCCCGCCCGCCGCGGCGACCCGCTCGCCGAGTTCGAGCAACTGCAGGATCAGATGGGCCAGATCATCAACGCGTTCTTCCGTGACCCGCTGGTCGGTGGCACGTCTCAGCCACCGGTGTGGGTTCCGGCCGCCGACCTCGAGGAGACCGACGACGCCTACATCGTCGAGCTCGAGCTGCCGGGTGTCCGCCGCGACGACGTCTCCATCGAGCTGCGCGACAACGAGGTGCGGATCAGCGGTGAGGTGAAGCAACGGGAGCGCACCGGGACGCTGCGCCGTCAGACCCGGCGCGTCGGGCAGTTCGAGTACCTGGTCGCGCTGCCCGGTGACATCGACGCGGAGAATGTCGATGCCGCACTGCACGACGGCGTATTGACGGTCCGCCTGCCCAAGGCCGCGGCAAGTCATCCTCGTCAGATCGAGATAAAGGAAGGCTGATGCATCAGGTGGCGACTTCGGCGAGCTGGGGCGGAACATACAGCGCCAGATGCAGCGATCGAACCGCGGCCACCGTACGGGTGGGCGCGCCGAGTTTCGCGCGGATGTGTTCCAGGTGTGCGGCCACCGTTCGTTCGGTGACGAAAAGGGCGTGGGCGATGTATTGATTCGTGCGGCCGTCGATGACAAATCCCAGCACCTCCAGTTCCCGATGGGTCAGTCCGAGCAGGTCCCCCGGGGGAGAGATCAGGATGAGCGCCGCTAAATGGTCGGGCCGCTGCGGCGGGCAGGCCATCGCGGTGACTCGTACGTAATCGTCGGACCCGCGGGGGTCCGGCCACAGAAAAGACGTTCGAGTCCGGCGATCGGACAACTGTGCCACAGCGGTGAGGACGATGCGTGAATCCTGGGCGAGCAGTGCGTGCGACGGCATTCCCGGCAGCGTGGAGACCCCGCCACCATGATCGACCACGCTACCGGCCACCGCGTCGCCGACCAGCGCGGCCAGGCCCGCGACCGTGTTCATCGGGTCGATCGCCGCCGACATCATGGGGGCCAGCGCGCCGATCACATCGCGCGCCTCGTCGCTGGGATGCGCCGGGGAGTCCGTGTACATCGTGATCAGGCCGAGGTGGCGGCCGTCGCGGGCGACCAGCGGCACGCCGATGCCCTCGCGGTATCCGGCCGGCCACCAGTGCTCAGCCCAGGTGGGTATCTCGGCCGGCGGGACCGGAACGTCGCGCAGGCGCAACGGACGGTTCCGCCGGAACAGCCCGAACGCCTCGACCTGCTCGCTGAAGTCCCTCGATTCAAGGTAGGCGCGATTCCTGGCGTTGTGCCCGACCGCGCTCAAGGTCTGGTAACCGCGCATCCCCGCGTCGCAGGCGCCGATCCACGCGGCCTCGAACGGTACGACGGCTCTGAGCGACGGCCACAGCTCGTCCAACTGCCGGGCCGGGTCGCTCGTGCCGGTCGTGACCCGGTTGATCTGTACCGCGAGATCCAGTGCGCGTGCCGTCGTTGCCGTCATCGCCCCGCTCCTGGCCGACCGGTGGGTGAGTCATCACGCCAGCGGCACGCCAGAGGCTCGGGCGATCGGCGGCGAAGGGGCCCGCCTACCCGGCAGTCCACCCGGCAAACCGACCACCGCTTGTCTCAATCCGTCCAGCCACACCCGGGGGTCCAGGTGTCAACTCTTACGCAATCGGGGCCGCGCGGGGATCGCGAGGATCTCGACGAACTCGCGACCGCCTACGCCACAGCCTGGACAACCGCGACCCCGGCGCAGCGCGACAGGCTCCGCAGCGATCTGATCTTCCGGTGTCTCCCGTTCGCGGGCCGGATGGCACGTCGCTACGCGGGTCGCGGGGAGCCGTTCGAGGATCTTCAACAGGTCGCCCGGATCGGGTTGATCAACGCAGTCGACCGCTACGATCCCGACCGCGGGTCGTTCACCGCCTTCGCTGTGATCACGGTGTGCGGCGAGCTCAAGCGTCATTTCCGGGACAAGACCTGGGGCACCCACGTACCCCGGGGCCTGCAGGATCTGTCCCTCGACCTTCAGCGTGCCACCTCGACGCTGACGAGCATCCTGCAGCGCGAGCCGACCGTCGACGAGCTCGCTGGGCATCTTGACGTCAACGAGGAGCAGATTCGGCATGCACTCCTGTGCGGCGCGAGCTACACCCCTGTTCCGCTCAGCAGCCCGACCGTCCCCGACGGGTCCTCCGAACTGAGCGACATGATCGGTGAACTGGACCCGGACCTGGAGATTCTCACCGACAAGCTGGCCGTCAGCGAGCTGACGCGCCTGCTGCCGCAACGCATTCAACTACTGCTCGCCCTGCGCTTCCACGGGAACATGACGCAGGCGCAGATCGCCGCGCGGCTCGACGTCTCGCAGATGCACGTCTCGCGCCTGCTCAGCCGGGCATTGACCTGGCTGCGCGCCGCGATGCTCAGCGACGCCCCGCCGCCGTGGATCGCCGGCGACCACGCGCTCCACCCGGACGGGGTCCGGATCCGGGTGGTCCGGTCCGAAGGCGTGGTGACGGTACGGGTCAGCGGCGAGGTCGACCAGGACAGCGCCGATCAGCTGCGGCTCGGTCTGCATTCCGCGGTGCTCGCGGCGGCCGGGGGCGGTCTGGTCATCGACGTGACAGGCATGCCGTTCGCGGACGCCGCCGCCGCGGCGGTGCTCATTGACGCGTGCAGGACCGCGGCACTGGCGAACGTCGAGGTGAACCTGGCCGGCGTGCAGCCGCATGTCGCGCAGGTCATCACGAAGCTCGGGCCATCGGCTGTCTCCTGGACCCGCCGGCGATCCGTCCATCCGGCACAACCGGAAACGCAGCTCCCCTGCGGGGGGTGAGCCCTGCTCACCCGTCTCAGGCCCATCGTTGTGAAAGCACGGTCGTGCCATCAGAGCGCGACCGCAATCACAGGCTCGGAGGGGACCGGCATGGTCGTCGAAGTCGAGAACCACACCGTCGTGCGGCGCTGAGCAGCTGCGCCGACGATGCGGTTCAGGAAAGTGCCGGCACCTTCCGGAGCGGCGAGCACACCGCGCCGGTGGGCTTGCACGGTGATGCTCGCCGTCACGACAGTGATGGCCGGCGCGTGCGGCGGCAACGACGAAGCGGACCCGCCGGTCGTCGGCATCGCTGAGGCGGGCTTCGACAGCGTGGCCGGTACCCTGCGGATTCTGGCGGTGCACGTAGTGCCGCCGGTCGGCGACGAATATCGCAGCGGATCCGACCTACGCGTTGTCCTCACCATCGTCAACGTCGGTGCGGCGCCGGACGCGCTGATCGGCGCGTCCTCGCCGGACGCGGCACGCGTCGAGATCCGTTGGGATCGTGACTGTGACGGCCGTCCCGACGTGGTGTCACGCTTACCGATCGCCTCCGCGGAGGCGGCCGCCCCGGAGAAGCCGGCCGGCGTCGGTCCGTTCGACAGGTACGACCTACTGGTTGTCGCCGTCCGCCGCGACTTGCCGGCCGGTACCACCATCCCGCTCACGCTCACCTTCGAACGGGCCGGGAAGCTGAACACCTCCGCCTACGTCCAACCGAGGTCGGCGAACATCACCGAACCCGTGCGGCGCTGTGTGCTCCCCGCCTCCCCGCCGGCGCGATGACGGTCCACGCCGTCCGACCGGGATGAGGGCCGTCCGGGTTCCGATGAGCGACTTCGGTCCGGCGCGATCAGTCCGGCTGAGGCCGGGCGCCGCCGATCTCCGGTTGCCGCCATATTTCCCAGGCCACGAACGCGAAGCTGACCGCGGTGACGGCAATCAGGATGGTCAGCGCGGGCACGGCCGGCGCCATCGGGATCAACGCGGTGAGGACGACCGAGGTGACCAGGCGGTCGGCGGCGATCTCGTGGTGATCACGCCGGCGGTAGAGCACCTCGCGGCGACCAGCGGCAGGTGCAGATAAGACCAGGTCGAAGATCAGTTCCAGGGCGCCGACCGCGCGGTCGTCCGCAGGACGCTGCGCGGCGGCTCCATGGCGGGACGTCTCCAGGGGTCACATGCCGGTTCGCTGCCGACCGTCGGCACGTCCGGACCCGAGCCCCCGCAGACGGCGGCCGCGTACGCTCATCGGCGGCCTACGGCGCGACCACGGCCCGGGGCAGCGGGGGCCTCGAGCAGTCGGATGGCCTCCGGAGCGAACTTGGCGTCGACGAGGACGTCATAGCTCTCGGCGCGCATGCCGGCAACGGAGCTGAAGTCACGCCGCCCGCCGGTGAGGGCGTGGCCGAGCAGGCCGAGCAGACCGCCTACGACGGCGCCGAAGATTGCTCCGTACAGAGCGAGCAGCAGGCCGGAGATGAGCGGGTTGACCCAATCGAAAAGGCCGAACAACCAGCCGAACAACGCGCCCACGACGGCGCCGTAGGCCGCCGACTGCGCGGCGGCGCGCCAGATCGTCAGCCGGCCGGTGACCTGCTCGAAACTGGACAGCCCGCGGCCGACGATGGCGGTTCGTTGCACGGGAAATCGGTGGTCGGACAGGTGGTCCACCGCCCGTTCCGCTTCGGCGTAGGTGGGGTAGGAGGCAACCACGATCTGCCCGTCTGCTGGGCCGGTCGGCGTGGTTGCGGTGGTGTCGGATCGATTGTCGTACTGCGGCTGCATGGTGCGATCACTTCCTTGCGTCGGTGTCTGATGCGCCCGCTGCCGCGTCGACTGCCGTCACCAGCTCAGGCAGCGAATGGCCACCCTCGTGGCGCACTCCGTTGATGAAGAACGTAGGCGTCCCGCTGACGCCGCTGCGGACACCGCTGACGAAGTCCGACCGGACCTTGTCCAGGAAGTTGTGGTGCCCGAGTTCCGCGGCGATCGTCTCGCCGTCGAGACCCATGTCCATCAGCGCAGCGATCAGGCTCGCCGGATTGAGCCGGTCCTGATGGGTGAACAGCCAGTCGTGCAGGGACCAGAACCGGCCCCTCACCCCGGCCGCCTCGGCCGCCTCGGCGGCCGGCTCCGCGTACGGGTGAACGTTGATCAGCGGGAAGTGACGGTAGGCGAACTGGATCTGGTTGGTCCGTAGGCGCAGCAGCTCCTGCACGACTGTGTGCGCGCGTGCACAGTACGGGCACTGGTAGTCGCCGTACTCGACCAGGCTCACCGGCGCGTCCTCGGGACCGAGAACATGATCTCGATCGCCGACCGGTACGACGAGCCGGCCATCGGTGGTTGTCAGCGGAGAAGTCACGTTGTCACCTGTTTCCTGTGGTTTTGCTCAGCTCGCCGCCGACGCGGTCGCCACGAGCTGGTCGAACTCCCTGGGCAGCTGGGACATGGCGTCGGTGAACTCCTTGTGCCCCACCGTCTCGTGCAGGGCCGAGAGGGCCGCCCCCACGCCCCGCTCGGCGGTCGGCCGGTCCACCCCGGCGTATTCGGCGACCCGGCGCATGAACTCGTCGTAGGAGAACGGCACGGCCGGCTCGGTCAGCTTGATCAGGTAGGGCCGGAGCGGATCCGGTACGCGGTCGGCCAGATCCTCGGCCTCACCCCCGCTGATCCGGGCCGCGAGGGTGAGCAGAGTGCCCTCCGTGAGCAGCCGGGCGGTGTCCTCGGGCACGCCGGCCCGCTCGGCCACCTTGTCGATGAATGCCAGTTCCGCCATGGCGGTTACCTCCTTGGAATTGCCGTCGACGCTATTGAGTCAGGAGGTGGTGTCGGCTCACCTGACGGAGGTGATCCCGGCCGCGCAATGCGGAGCAGGCCCCGGGTGCCCGATCAGGTCGAGGTCACGCGGAGTCGGCCCCGGTCGGGACGGCAACACGCGGCTGTCGACAGCGCGGTGCCGATCGCCACGCCGGACAGGACCGCCAGGCCGCCGAACTCGCCGGTGGGCGCCAAGGCGGCCCAGAACGGCACTTTCGACAGGTAGTCGCCGCTGAACACGTTCAGGAAGATCAGCCCCAGCGACAGAGCCGGTGCCAGCAGCGCCATACCCAGGACGACGGCCAGGCCCGCGGCGGTCGTTGCCGCCCGGCGGTGCTCGGTGCGGCGGCTGGCCCAGCCGAAGAGCAGCCAGCCGAGCAACGCACCGAGCAGGCCGCCGGCGAACGTCAGGACGGAGATCCAGGGCGGCTCGGTGCGGTGAACGTGGATATCAAGGCGTCCCTGCGGGGTGGACGCGTCGTGCCCGTCCTCGACCCACAGGACCAGATGAGCGTTGCGGGCGAACAGGGCCTGCGAGTCGTTCAGCCTGGCGCCGGACCGGTCGATGGGGGCGGTTGGGACGATGTCCACGCTGTGCCAGCCCTGCTCTTGCAGCCGTTGGGCCAGACCGGTCAGATAGCCGCCGACGTCGGCCGTTTCCGGGTTGCCGGCGACGGTGCCGCTGATCCGCCGTGCGTGGACCTGTCCGCCGACTACCGGGAAAGGATCATCGGAAGCGGTCTCGCTCCACTGCACCTGTACGCGGCCAGGATCCACGGGGTCCTCATCCGAGCGTCACCGCCGCGGCGCCCAGCCCGGTCACGGACCGATAGGCCGTGAGCCGCTGCGACGCCGTGCCCGCGGTGAGTATCCAGAGTGTCGGTTCTCGCGTCGTCACCATGCCGGGTCAATATAGAGATCATCTGACTATGAGGCAACACCGCACCGGTCATACCTGGAAAGGACGCGCCGCCCGGGGCGGCCGGCGACTGACCCGGGTGACGACGTCGACAGCGACTTCCCGGAGCTTGCGGTTGCGGTGCTGGGAGGCGCTGCGGAGAAGCTCGAAGGCCTCGTCCGCGGCGCACCGCTGTTGCGCCATCAGGATGCCGATCGCCTGGTCGATGACGGTTCGCGCCGCCATCGCCTCGCGCAGCTGAAGGTGCACCTCGGCCTGTTCGGCCTGCCGCAACGACACGGTAAGGGCGTTCGCGCAGTGTCTGGCGAAGCCCTCGACCTTCCGGCGGGCCGGCCCGAGGAAGGTGAAGGAGCCGACGGCGTACCAGTTCAGCGCGGCGATCACCTGACCGTCGACCTGCATCGGCACGGACAGTCCGCTGGCCACGCCGTGGGCGAGAGCGTGCGGCCGGTACTCGTTCCAGCGTTGCTCGTTGGCCAGATCGCCGATCTCGATGACCCGGCCGGTGCGCAACGCTTCCAGGCACGGCCCCTCGCCGGCGCCGTACTGGAACTGGTCGAGTTGGGAGGCGAGCTTACTGCTGGCCGCAGCGGTGTAAGAGTGCCCATCGCGACGCACGGTCAAGCCGCAGGCGCTACCCGGCACGACGGTGTCGGCGGCGAGCCGGACGGCCAGGTCGAGGAATACGTCGACATTGGGCGATTCGACGAGAACGCCGAGCAGGTCGCCGTATGCGGTGGAGGATTCGGTCGGTTCCGCCATGGTGCCGCTCTCAGAGAGGCCCTGTCGGTACGCAGCCGCCCGGTCGGACGACTCACCGTCGGGTCAGTGCACTGCATGCGCGCATTGCCACCGCCGCAAACCTCCTCAACGGATCTCCCGGGTGCGTGGCCCCCGGTGTTTTCGCACCATCTGGCAGTTTGGATCACTCGCGATTAGCCGTCACGGTCCGTGGAAGGCCGCCGAACCGGCAACGCGCTACGTAATCGCGGCGTGTCCGCCCACGGTGACCAGTCCGGGAGACGGTACGGCGATGAGTCCTTCCCGCCCGGATCAACCGATGCAGGATACGGCCGGTGGGGAACGGAGGGACCCATGCCGGAACTCGTGATGAGCGCGATGGTGCTGGCCGCGGAGATCAACCGCGTCGCCTCCGCCGCGGGCGGCCTGCCACGCGAACTGGCCGGTCTGTGGGACCCGCTGCGCGAGATCTGTCCGTTCTCGGCAGCCTGGCTGGGTGTACTGGACACCGGCGGACGACGCTTTCTGACCGCCGCCGCCGTCGGTCATGACCCGGCGGCGCGGGCGGATCTCGAGTCGGGGGCGTACTACGCCGCGGTGGAGGCGTCCGGGATGCTGCGGCGCGGCCGGCCGATGTGTCTGCGGAACCGCGGGCGGCCGTCGGACTGTCCTTCCTGCGACGGGCTGTGGGGGACAGCCGGGCCGCAGGAGGGCCTCGGAGTGCCGCTGATCGCCGCCGACGGTCGACCGGTCGGCCTGCTCGTTCTGTCCACCGACGCGACCGGCCACCCGACTGAGGACGGCTGCCAGGTGATCGGCGAGGTGGCGCCCATGATCGCCGCGGCGATCGACCCGATGACCTCGCTCCTCGGCCTGGCCGGTCTGGTCGTCGACGCGGGCGCTTCGGTGGCGGTGGGGTCCGACGGAGCGGTACACCCACTGCCCGGGTCATCGCTGCATCCGTTGCTCGCCCCCGGCAGCCCGGTGGTCTCGATCGCCGCGGACTCCCTCCGGATCCACGGGAGCCCTACCGGCTTCCTGTGCCCGTACCCCGGGCAACACTCGGACGTCTACGTCCGGGTGACCGTCATCGCCTGTCCGCTGGTCCCGCCGTCGCCGTTCGGCGTGCTCGTGATCGTGTCACCGCCGGGGGACCTGCACGGTCTGACCCCGCGCGAGCTGGAGGTGCTGGGTCTGGTGATCGACGGCTCGACCAACCGGCAGATCGCCTCGACGATGTTCATCACCCAGCGCACGGTGGCAGCCCACTTGGAACACATCCGAGCCAAACTCGGCGTGCCGACCCGCACCGCGGCCGCGGTCCGGTCGCTGAACCACAGCCTGTTTGTCCCGTCTCAACTGGCCGGTCCAGGCGATCTGTTCCGATGAACACCACCGTGCCGCCCGGGAAAAGATGGGGACCGACCGGCGAACGGATTGGCAGAAGTGCCAATCGACACCGTATGCGTGGCCTGATCCGATGAATCGAGGGCCTGCACGTTCCATCGGAGCCGGGGCGCCCCAGGCATTTCATCCGTTCGGCGATGGGAGAGGACAACGCCATGCCAAAGGCAGTCGGCATCGATCTCGGCACCACCAACTCGGTGATCGCGGCCGTGGAAGGCGGGCAGCCGACGGTCATCCCCAATGCGGAGGGTGCCCGGACCACCCCGTCAGTGGTGGCCTTCACCGAGCAGGGCGAGCGACTGGTCGGTCAGCTGGCCCGCCGTCAGGCCATTCTCAACCCCAAGGGCACCATCTATTCCGCGAAGCGGTTCATCGGACGCCGCTTCGCCGAGGTGTCCAGCGAGCTGAACGCCGTGACGTTCGACGTGGTCCCCGGACCTGATGACGCGGTCCGGTTCAAGATCCGGGACAAGCTGTACGCGCCCGAGGAGATCGCTGCCCTGGTGCTGCGGAAGCTGGTCGAGGACGCGTCGAAGTTCCTGGGTGAGCGGGTCACCGAGGCCGTCATCACCGTGCCGGCCTACTTCAACGACGCGCAACGCCAGGCGACCAAGGACGCCGGCCGCATCGCCGGGATCGAGGTACTGCGGATCATCAACGAGCCCACCGCGGCGGCCCTGGCGTACGGCCTGGACAAGAAGCAACACGAGACCGTCCTGGTCTTCGACCTCGGGGGCGGCACCTTCGATGTCAGCATCCTGGACGTCGGCGACGGCGTGGTGGAGGTCCGCTCGACCGCCGGCGACACCCACCTGGGCGGCGACGACTTCGACCGGCGGCTCGTCGACCACCTGGCCGACGAGTTCCAGAAGACCGACGGCATCGACCTGCGCCGCGATCCGCAAGCCCTGCAGCGGCTCTTCGAGGCCGCCGAGCACGCCAAGGTGGAGCTGTCGTCGGTCACTCAGACGACGGTCAACCTGCCGTTCATCACGGCGGACGCCAACGGCCCCAAGCATCTCAGCATGCCGATCACCCGGGCGAAGTTCGAGGACCTCACCAGCGATCTCGTCGAGCGGTGCCTGGGTCCGGTCGAGCGCGCCATGTCCGACGCGAAGATGACGGCGAACGACATCGACGAGGTGATCCTGGTCGGCGGCTCGACCCGGATCCCGGCCGTGCAGAAGCTGGTCCGGCGGCTCACCGGCGGCAAGGACCCGAACATGACGGTCAACCCCGACGAGGTCGTCGCGCGCGGCGCCGCGTTGCAGGCCGCGATCATCAAGGGTGAGGTCAAGGACGTCCTGCTGCTGGACGTCACCCCGCTGTCGCTGGGCATCGAGACTCAGGGCGGGGTGATGACCAAGGTGATCGACCGCAACACCACCATCCCGGCCCGGCGTACGGAGACCTTCAGCACCGCCGCCGACAACCAGCCCGCGGTGGACGTGGTGGTGCTGCAGGGCGAGCGGGAGCGGGCGCAGGACAACCGGATTCTGGGCCGGTTCCGGCTGGAGAACATCCGGCCGGCTCCCCGTGGCGAGCCGCAGATCGAGGTCACCTATGACATCGACGCGAACGGGATCCTCAACGTGTCCGCCCGGGACAAGGACACCGACGCCGAGCAGAAGATCACCATCAGCGACAGCTCCAATCTGGACACCGGGGAGATCGACCGGATGGTCGAGGACGCCGAACGCAATCGTGGCGAGGACGCCCGGCTGCGCGAGATGGTCGACGCCCGCAACGAGCTCGACTCGGCGGCGTACCAGGTGGAACGTCGGCTGAACGAGCTGGGTGACGCGGTGCCCGTGCACGAGAAGGGTCGCGCCGAGATGCTCGTCAACGACGCGCGCGAGGCGATCAAGTCCGACGCGCCGCTCGATCGGCTCCGCTCTCTCACCTCGGAACTGCAGCAGGTGTACCAGAGCCTGACGGCGGCCGCTGCTTCGGGCGCCCAGGGCGGTCAAGGCCAGGGCGGTCAAAGCCGGAGCGGTCAAGGCCAAGGCGGTCAAGGCAGCCAGGGCGCCCAGGATGACGACGTGATCGACGCAGAATTCACGACCGGGTGACCGGCGATGACCGAGCAGCAGGGCAACAGCACCGCGCCGGACACGTCGCAGGACGCCGGCGCCGGGCGTGACGACCAGCTGGAGGCGTTGCGGCGCGAGGTGGCCGACCTGGAGGACCGCTGGCGGCGGGCGCTGGCCGACTTCGACAACCTGCGCAAACGGGTCGCCGGGGAAGCCGCCCGCCAGCGGTCCGAGGAACGGGCGGCGGTGGCGGCCCGGTGGCTGCCCGTCCTGGACAATCTGGAACTGGCTTTGCAGCACGCCGCCGCCGACCCGGGCCGGATCGTGCCCGGTGTCCAGGCTGTTCACGAGCAGGCCCTGTCCGTGCTCGCCGACCTGGGCTTTCCCCGGCGTGCGGACCTCAACCAGCCGTTCGACCCGGCTCTGCACGAGGCGATCGCCACGCAGCCGGACCCGGACGCCCCGCCGGGCACGATCCTCCAGGTGGTCCGGCCCGGCTACGGCGGCGCCGACCGGCCGCTGCGCCCAGCCTCGGTCGTCGTGGCGAAAGGTGCGTGATGACGCAGCCCGGAGACTTCTACCAGACACTCGGTGTGTCCCGGGACGTCAGCGCGGAGGATCTGCAACGGGCGTTCCGGAAGCTGGCCCGGACGTATCACCCGGACATCAACAAGAGCCCGGACGCTGAGGAACGCTTCAAGGCCATCTCCGAGGCGTACGACGTCCTGTCCGACCCCGAGCAGCGCCGCCGCTACGACGCCTTCGGGCCGGACTTCCGGCAGGTCCCGCCGGACGTCGACCCGCAGACCTGGGCCCGGGCCAGGGCCGCCGGTGCAACAGGCGACCCCCGCAGGAGTCGTGCGAGGGCAGGCCGTGGCGGGCCGGGCCGGGCCGAGGATGTGTTCTCGTCCTGGGGGTCCACCGGCACGGCTCAGGACATCGATCTGGACAGCCTGTTCGGCGGCCTCTTCGGCGGCCGGTACGGCGGCGGTCCGGTGCCCGGCGCGGACCAGGAAGCCGAGATCGAGTTGACGGTGGAAGAAGCGTTCACCGGGGGCCGCCGGGCCATCACCCTGCCCCCCGGGCGGGCCATGCATGTACCCAACCCCCCCGGACTGACGGCAGGGA
>NZ_JBEZGQ010000132.1:0-13223 GCF_040650095.1 Actinoplanes sp. NPDC048791
CGAAGGTCCGCACCGAGGTGGTCTCGGAGACGGAGGCCATCCCGTTCCGGACCACGCTGGTCCGGGACCCGTCGCTGCCCCCCGGCACCCGGGAGATCGAGACGCCCGGAGTGCCCGGCGAGCGGCTGCTGCGCTACGAGGTCACCTACACCGGGGACCGGGAGACGAGCCGGCGCCTGCTCGACTCGACGGTGACCCGCGAGCCGCAGGACCGGGTGGTGGCTTTCGGCAACCGGGGACGCGGCGGTGGCGGCCAGCACAGCGGCGGGCGCGGCCGGCACGACCGGGGGCAGGGCCACCGGGAATGCCGTCTGCTGGGCTCGTGCGTACGGATGGGCCGCGGGGCGATCTGCACCCACGGCGACAAGTCCGACGCCCGGGCGGAGAGCATCATCGACGGCGACCTGAGCCTGCTCGATCCCTCGGACATCGACGAGCTGGAGCTCACGCTGCCCTGCCCGGACGAGGACAAGAAGACCGGCCAGGGCGGCAGGACCGAGGTCGAGCAGAAGTAATTCGTTGGCCGGGGCCGGGCGCGGCGACGGACACTGCCCCGATGCGTGCGACGTTCGAGGAGCTGATCGCCGAGGCGGCGGCCGTACCGGTGGAGGGCTGGGACTTCTCCTGGTTCGACGGGCGGGCCACCGAGCAGCGCCCGTCCTGGGGCTACGCCCGGCTGGTGGCCGACCGGATGGCGCGCGCCGAGGCGGCGCTGGACGTGCAGACCGGTGGCGGGGAGGTCCTCGCCACCGTGCCGAAGCCGCCCGCCCGGCTGGTGGCGACCGACTCCTGGCGTCCGAACCTGCCGGTCGCCGCCCGCAATCTGCGGCCCCTCGGCGCGCTCGTGGTGGAAGCGGCCGACGCGCCCACCCTGCCGTTCCGCGACGGCGTGTTCGACCTGGTGGTGAGCCGGCACCCGGTCGGGACGCTGTGGGACGAGGTCGCCCGGGTGCTGCGGCCCGGCGGCACCTTCCTGTCCCAGCAGATCGGCGCGGGCACCAACCGGGAGCTGTCCGAGGCCATGCTCGGCCCGCTGCCGCCACCCGACCCGCGGCACCCGGAGAGATTGGCGGCTGCCGCCCGGGCCGCGGGCCTGACCGTGCTCGACGTACGGGCCGAGACCCTGCGGGCGGAATACTTCGACGTCGCCGCGGTGACCTACTTCCTGCGCAAGGTCGTCTGGACGGTGCCCGGCTTCAGCGTCGAGAAGTACCTGCCCCAGCTGCGCGCCGTGCACGATCGGATCCAGGCGGGCGGCCCGTTCGTCTCGTACGCCCGGCGGGTCCTGATCGAGGCGCGCAAACCGGGCTGAGGTAGGCGAGGATGAGCGGCGTGGCGTTGAGTGACGAGCGGCTCGGTGAACTGGCGGCCCGGCTGACCGAGGTGCCGGGCGTGACCGCGGTGCTGCTGGGCGGGAGCCGGGCCCGCGGCACCCACACCCCGGATTCCGATACCGACCTGGGCGTCTACTACCACCGGCCGCTCGACGTGGCGGTCCTCGGCGAGCTGGCCCGGACCTTCGGCGGGCCGGCCGCGCAGGTCACGCCGGTCGGCGGCTGGGGGCCGTGGGTGGACGGCGGCGGGTGGCTCACCGTGGACGGCGCGGCCGTCGACTGGATCTACCGCGACCTCGGCCGCGTCACCGCCGCCTGGGCGGACGCCGAGCAGGGCCGATATGCGTTCCACACCCAGGCCGGCCATCCGCTGGGCGTGCCCGACTTCGCGTACGCGGGTGAGGTCGCTCTCGGTGTGGTCCTGGCCGACCCGAAGGGTGAGCTGACCGCCCTGCGTGCGCAGATGTCGACCTACCCGCCGGCGTTGCGCGACGCGCTGGTCGCCGGACTCTGGGAGGCCGACTTCCTGGTCGGGCTGGGCCGCAAGGCGGTCACCCGCGGTGACGCCGCCTACGTGGCCGGCTGCCTGTTCCGCCTGGTCGGCGTCTGCACGCACGCCCTGCACGGTGCCGCCGGCCGCTGGCTCGTCAACGAGAAGGGCGCCGTCGCCGCGGCCGCCGCACTGCCCGGCGCCCCGCCGAGGTTCCGCGAGCAGGCCGACGCCGTCTTCACCGCGGTGGACGGCGACCCGGTGCATCTGACCGCGGCTCTCGACGCGGCCGCCGACCTCGTTCTGGAGACGGCGGACGCGTGCGCCATGATGACGCGATGACCGCCGATCAACCCACCATCCTCGCCACGAGCGCCGGATTCGCCCGCGGCCGGTACGGCACCTTCGACATGCGTCCCGGCCCGGTCCACCGCTTCGCCGCCGACCTGGCCAACGCGGGGGACACCGCCAAGTTCTGCTTCCTGCACCAGGCCGTCGGTGACCCCGACAACTGGATCGGGGCCACCTACGCCGCCTTCGCCAAGACCCGCTACCGGGCCTCGCACCTGCAGCTCTTCCCGATGCCCAACCACGACGACATCCGCGCCCACCTGCTCGACCAGGACGTGATCTGGGTGAACGGCGGCAGCGTGGCCAACCTGGTGGCGGTGTGGCGGGTGCACGGGCTCGAGGAGATCCTGCACGAGGCGTGGCAGGCCGGGGTGGTGCTCGGCGGCGTCTCGGCCGGTTCGATCTGCTGGCACCAGGGCGGCAGCACCGACAGTTACGGGCCCGACCTGCGGGCGTTCACCGACGGGCTGGGCTGGCTGCCGTACAGCAACGGGGTGCATTACGACGCCGAGGAGCAGCGCCGGCCGATGATGCACAAGCTCATCGGCGACGGCACGCTGGGCGACGGCTACGCGACCGACGACGGGGCCGGGCTGGTCTACCGCGGCACCCGCCTGGCGGAGGTCGTGGCCGACAAGCAGGGACCCCGGGGGTACGAACTCAAGCGGGCAGCGGACGGCTCGGTGACCGAGACGCCGCTGCCCACCCGCGTGCTGGACTACTGAACTACTGAGGCAACTTCCACTTCTGGTTCGCCGCACCGAGGCAGTCCCAGATGTGGATCTGCTGGCCGTCGGCCGAGCTGTTCTGGCTGACGTCCAGGCATCGGCCCGACTGCGGGTTGCGCAGGCTCTGGTCCGGCTGGGCCGACCAGACCTGCGCGCCCGAGCCGTTGCAGGTCCAGAGCTGGGCCTTGGTGCCGTTGGCGGTGGCGCCACCGGCCACGTCGAGGCACTTGCCCAGCGCCTTGACCGGACCGTTGGCGGTCACCGTCCACTTCTGCGCGTTGCTGTTGTTGCAGGTGTAGAGCTGGATCTTGGTGCCGTCGGCGGTGCCGGCGCCGGCCACGTCCAGGCACTTGTTGGCGAGGCCGACGATCGGGCCGGTGCCGGCGGGCGGCGGCTGGGTGCCGCCGAGTTCCTTGATCCGTACGTTGCGGAAGGCGGCGTCGTCACCGTCACCGTGGTTCTGCAGTCCGATGTGCCCGGCCAGCGAGCGCACCGGGTCGGTGTTGGTGAAGTCGTTGATCCTCGTGCCGTTCAGGAAGACCTGCAGCCGCTCGCCCTCGACCAGCAGCTCGTAGGTGTTCCACTCGCCCGGCGGGTTGAGCGCGGCGTCGCGGGCCGCCAGGTCCGCCGACTTGAACGTGTAGACGGCGCCGGTGGTGCGGTCGGCGGCGTCGGTCGCGTCGATCTGCACCTCGTAGCCGTTGTTCACCGCTGACCACGGGTCGGTCGACGGCGGGAAGCCGATGAAGACGCCCGTGTTGTCGTCGCCGGCCAGCTTCCAGTCCAGCTTCAGCGAGTAGTTGGTGAACTGCTTCTGGCTGTACCAGAACAGGCCCATGCCGCCGGTCGAGGTCAGGGTGGCGTCGCTGTTGGTGAAGGCGCCCGGACCGGCCTGCGACCAGCCGGCGGTGGAGCCGTTGTAGAGCGGCGTGTAGCCCGTCTCCGGGCGGCAGTCGGCGTTGCTCGCCTCGGCCGCGTACCGGATGCCGCCGAGCAGGTGGGCCCGGAAGGCCGGGTCCGCGTACGACTCGATGGTGTGGCCGCCGCCGGTGTAGAAGGACCGGCCGCCCTCGTAGGTCTTGCACCACACGTGCGGGTGGTCGGCGCCCATGCCACCGCCCGAGTACGAGCTCTCGTCCAGAGTGGCCAGCACGTGTGCCGTGGACCGGGCGTTGGTGCGGTAGTTGTACCACTCGTCGGTGCGGTTCCAGCGCTGCGGCAGGTGCGCGGTCGCCGAGTGGGCGCGGTCCTCGACCACCACGGCGGCCGGCTGGATCGCCGGGTGCGAGGCGAAGTACGCGCCGACCAGCTGACCGTAGAACGGCCAGTCGTACTCGGTGTCGGCCGCGGCGTGCACGCCGACGTAGCCGCCACCGCCGCGGATGTAGCCCTCGAAGGCGGTCTGCTGGGTGGCGTTGAGCACGTCACCCGTGGTGTTGAGGAAGACGACGGCCTCGTAGCCGGCCAGCCCGGCCGTGGTGAACGCCGCCGGGTCCTCGGTCGCGGTGACCGAGAAACCGTTGGCCGCGCCCAGGTCCCGGATGGTCTGGATGCCGGCCGGGATGGCGTCGTGCCGGAAGCCCGCGGTCCGGGAGAAGACCAGCACGTCGTAGGGGTCGTCCGCGGCGGCGGCCGCCGGGGAGGCGACCGCGACCGAGGCCGGGATCAACAGCAGGGCACCTAGCACTTTGCCGATCATGGCAACACCCACTTCTGGTTGGCGGCGCCCAGGCAGTCCCAGATGTGGATCTGCTGCCCGTCGGCCGAGCTGTTCTGACTGACATCGAGGCATCGGCCCGACTGCGGGTTGCGCAGGCTGCCGTCGGCGTTCGCGGCCCAGTTCTGCGCGGCGCTGCCGTTGCAGGTGTAGAGCTGCGTCTTGGTCCCGTTGACGGTGGCGCCCCCGGCCACGTCGAGGCACTTGCCCAGCGCCTTGACCGTGCTCCCGGCGGCCACGGTCCAGTTCTGCGCCGCGCTGCCGTTACAGGTGTATAGCTGGATCTTCGTACCGTCGGCGGTGGCGCCGCCGGCCACATCCAGGCACTTGTTCGCCAGCCCGACGATCGGACCGACGCGGGCCGCGGAACCGTTCAGCGTGAACGCGTCCAGGTCGAACAGAGAGCCCGCACCGCCCGCGAAGGTCAGGTACAGCGGGCCGGTGGTGTTCGGCGCGCCGGAGACCGTACCGGTGACGTTGACGAACGTCTCCCAGCCGCCGGTCACCGGCACTGTGGCCGAGCCGACGATCGGGCCGGTGGCCGAGCCGGTCCGCAGTTGCAGGGTGCCGCCCACCCCGCCGGAGGAGGCCCGGGCGGTGAAGGAGGTGACCCCGCTGAGCCGGTACGGCTCGAACGCGATCCAGTCCCCGTTGTTGATGTTGCCGACGGTCTGTCCGCCCTCGGCCGGCGTCTTGGTGAACTTGTCCACTCCGGACGAGGTCTTGAAGTGCTCGGCCTGCCGGTGCCGGGGCTGCAGCGTGTGCTGGGTGTGCGTGGTCAGGCCGCCGGCATCGGTGTACTCGGCGTCGAAGATCGCGAAGATGTTCGCCGCCGAGTCGTGCTCACCGTCGACCGGGATGGTGATGGTGCCGGTGCAGCCGTTCTGCGAGGTGATCTGGTGACCGTGGCTGTCGTGGCCCAGCACGTACGTCAGCTTGACGTTGGCGCAGTTGATCGAGCTGTCCTCGGGGTCGGTGACCGTGATCGAGAACGGGACGCTGTCGCCGTACGAGAAGAGCGTGCCGTTGGGCGGGTTGTTGATCGTGACCGTGGGGGCGGTGTTGCCGACCCCGATGGTCACGTTGGCCGTGCCGGTCAGCCCCTCGGGGTCCCGCACGGTGAGCGTCACCTGGTACGTCCCGTTGGCCGTGTACGTCTTGGTCGGGTTGGCCGCGGTCGACGTGGTGCCGTCACCGAAGTTCCACGAGTACGTCAGCGCGCCACCCTCCGGATCGGACGATCCGGCCGAGGAGAACGTCACGTCCAGCGGTGCCTGCCCGGAGGTCCGGTTCGCGCCGGCCACCGCGGTCGGCGCCCGGTTGGAGCCGGCCAGGTAGTCGAAGCGGTACAGCGCCGAGTTGACGTCACCGTTGAAGTAGCCGGTGCCGTAGTCCAGGACGTACAGCGAGCCCTCGGGGCCGAACGCCATGTCCATCACCTGCTTGCCGACCCAGGGGAAGGCCGAGATCTCGCCGACCGAGCCGTCGGTGCCCACGTGGATCGGCTTGATCCAGCCGCGGCCGAGCTCACCGGCGAAGAAGTGGCCGTCCAGCGAGGCGGGGAACTTGGTGGGGGAGTTGAGGTTCGTGTTGTAGCGGTAGACCGGGCCGGCCATCGGGGACTCGGAGCCGCCGCCGAACTCGGGCGGGGTGCCGGCGTCGCCCGCGTACCGGATCCAGGCCGCCCGGGCCGGCGGCAGCTTGCTCTGGCCGGTGTTGCGGAACGAGTTGTTCGTCGGCCCGCCGGCGCAGTCGTACTTGGCGCCGGTGGTGCCGTTGGCGAAGTTCCACTCGTTGTAGGTCTCGGCGCTGGTGTTGTTGCCGGTGCAGTACGGCCAGCCGTAGTTGCCCGGGCTGGTGATCCGGTTGAACTCGACCTGGCCGCTGGGCCCGCGGTTGGGGTCGGAGGAGCCGGCGTCCGGGCCGTAGTCACCGAGGTAGACGACGCCGGTGGCCTTGTCCACACTCATCCGGAACGGGTTGCGGAAGCCCATCGCGTAGATCTCGGGACGGGTGTTCGCCGTGCCCGGTGCGAACAGGTTGCCCGCCGGGACGCTGTACGTCCCGTTCGCGTTCACCTTGATCCGCAGCACCTTGCCGCGCAGGTCGTTGGTGTTGCCGGCGCTGCGCTGCGCGTCGTATCCGGGGTTGCGGTCGGTGCGCTCGTCCAGCGGCGAGTAGCCGGCGGACTCGAACGGGTTGGAGTCGTCCCCGGTGGACAGATAAAGATTGCCGGCCGCGTCGAAGTCGATGTCCCCGCCGACGTGGCAGCACAGGCCACGGCTCGCCGGCACGTCGAGCACGTCGACCTTGCTCGCGGTGTTGAGCGTGAAGTCGGCGTTGAGCGTGTAGCGGGAGAGCCGGTTGACGCCGTTCCAGGCGGAGAAGTCCGAGCCGCTGGCCGGGGCGTCCCCGGCCGGGGTGCTCAGCGGCGGCGCGTAGTAGAGGTAGATCTGCCGGTTGGTGGCGAAGCCCGGGTCGACCCCGACACCCTGCAGCCCTTCCTCGTCGTGGCCGTAGACCGCGAGGGTGCCGACCACAGTGGTGGTGCCGTTCTTGTCGGTACGCCGCAGCGTGCCGTTGCGGGCGGTGTGCAGCACCGAGGAGTCGGGCAGCACCGCGATGGCCATCGGCTCGCCCATCTCGGCGACGCCCTTGGCCAGGGTGACCTGCTGGAAGTCGGCGGGGTTGATGTCGTGGGCGGCGGCCGGTGCGGCGGTGGCGACCAGACTCGCGGCGACGAGCAGGGCAGCTCCGGCTGCGTATCGAAGTCTGGGCATGCGTCGATATCTTGGGGACATGGGTGACCGTCCCTTTCCTGACGTAGGGGAATTGCCAGGTGTGGGCAACGGCGGCGCGGTCCGGGGAATGACCACGTCGCGTGTTACCAGCATGTAACAGTGAGCAAACGTTAGTAACTTCTCGCTCAACTGTCCATACTTTTGACACAACCGCATGGACTTTCGTCGATTACAACAAAAAGATGCGCCGCCCGACGTGGGCGACGCATCGTGATGACGAAAGAACGCGTCAGGACGCGTAGTGCAGGATCACGTTGTGCACGTGCTGGGTCTTCTCCGAACCGCGGAACTCGACCTCGTAGGTGTGCGTGCCCACGCTGATCGCGATGGTGCCGGTCGAGAAGAACTGCCCGGCCCAGCTCTTGTTGCTTACCACGCTCACGCTGCTCACCTTGGAGTACGGGATGCTGGTGATCGCGAAGCGTTTCCCGACGAAGGACTTGTCCTGGATGATCACGCGACGGGTGGTGAGCCCGATGAAGCCGGTGCCGGCGCCGACGGCGTCGTACACCGCGATGATCTGTTCACCCTCGAGCAGGCCGCTCTCGATCTGCTGGAGCTGGCCCTTGCTGTCGTAAATCGGCGCCGTCATGATCCCGAGGTTACTGAGGCCCGACCACTGTGCGGTAGGCGTCCTCGATCCGGGCCGCGAGGGTGACCTCACCGTCGGTGATGGTCTCGCCGTCGGACGCGCCGAGCAGGATCTGCGTGTGACCGTCCATGCGCCGGATGCTGGGCCGAAGGCGCAACGTGTCGGCGGCGACCTTGATCCGCTCCGTCAGAGCGGCATGCTGGCTGTCGTCACAGGCGAGGATGCGCTTGAGCTGGACCCCGTCCTGGGTCCACCCGCCCAGCACCGCGAGCGCGTCACTCAAGTAGTCGGAGCGGGTACCCCGTAGTTTCCTGCCCCGCATGGCCGCACCTCCCTGGCGTCGTTGCCGGCTTGTGGCCAAACTGTCGCCGTGTCGTCATGGTCGGTGCCCACAGTCTTGTCTTCCCCGTCAACTATGTCCACGCCCACATATCCGTGTTCTCGTGACGATCGGGACGCATCGTTCAACCTGATCGGTCAAGTTTTGTGGCACGCTCTTGGCTCATGTCCCATGAACGCCACGTCAACGGCCGTCCGTCACCGAGGGTGATTGTCGCGGCAGTGATCGTGCAGGACGGCCGGGTGCTCGCCTGTGAGCGCTCCGCGCCGCCGGAGGTTGCCGGGCGCTGGGAGTTCCCGGGCGGCAAGGTCGAGCCCGGGGAGACCGACGCTCAGGCGCTGGCCCGCGAGTGCGCGGAGGAGCTGGGCGTACGGGTGGCCGTCGGGGCCCGGGTGGGACCGGACGTGCCGCTGGCGCACGGCCGGGCCGTCCTGCGCGTCTTCACGGTGACGCTGCTGGACGGCGACGAGCCGCGCGCCCTCGAACACACGGCGATGCGCTGGCTGGCCGCCGACGAGCTGGACAGTGTGCCCTGGCTGCCGGCGGACAGGCCGATCGTCGCGGAACTGCCGGTGCTACTGGCCGAAGGTCCGGCGTAGCTCGCGCTTGAGCACCTTGAAACTGGGTCCCATCGGCAGCGCCTCCACGAAGCGGATCTGCCGCGGGTACTTGTGTTTGCCGAGCTTCTCCCGGGACCAGTCGATCAGCTCCTGCTCGGTGATGCCGCCCGGATCGGGCACCACGACCGCGCAGATCTCCTCGCCGTGCACCGGGTCCGGCACGCCGATGACCGCGACCTGCACGACGGCCGGGTGCCGGGCCAGCGCCTCCTCCACCTCGCGGGGGTAGACGTTGAAGCCGCCCCGGATCACCAGGTCCTTCTTGCGGTCGACGATCGTGATGAACCCGTCGGCGTCCTTGGTGCCCAGGTCGCCGCTGCGGAACCAGCCGTCGACGATCGCCTCGGCGGTGGCCTCGGGCCGGTTCAGATAGCCGGCGAAGACGTTGTGACCGCGGATCACGATTTCGCCGAGCTCGCCGGTGGGCAGCAGCTCGATGCGCTCGTCGACCTCCGCGCGGGCGATCTCGACCTCGACGCCCCAGATCGGGTGGCCGATGGTGCCGGCCCGGGTGCCGAACGCCGGCTGGTTGGTGGTCGCGGTGGGGGAGGTCTCGGACAGCCCGTAGCCCTCGAACACCGTCGAGTGGAAGGTCTCGCTGAAGCGTTCCAGCACCGCCACCGGCAGCGAGGCGCCGCCCGAGACGCAGATCCGCAGCTCCGGCAGCTTGTCGGCCTTCGCCGCCGCCTCCAGCAGGCCGATGTACATCGTCGGCACGCCGTGGAAGACGGTCACGCGCTCCCGCACCATCAGGTCGATCGCGGCCTCACCGGTGAAGCGGGCCAGCAGCACCAGCGTCCCGCCGAGCCGGAAGGTGCCGTTCATGCCCACGGTCTGGCCGAAGGTGTGGAACAGCGGCAGGCAGCCCATGACCACGTCGTCGGCGCGTACCTCGTTGGCGTCGAAGACGTTGACGGTCGCGTTCATGACCAGGTTGAGGTGGGTGAGCAGGGCGCCCTTGGGCTCCCCGGTGGTGCCGCTGGTGTAGAACACCACCGCGACGTCCTCGGCCTCGCGGCTCACGTACGTCGGCAGCGGCGGGACCGCGGCCGACACCTCCTCCAGCCGCGGCGGGGCGTCCGGCACTCCGGGCGGCATCGGGCCGACACTGGCCACCCGCGTGCCGGAGATGCTCGCGGCGCCCATCGCCGTCTTCAGCTGGCTGGAGTGGGACACGAGCAGGTCGGCCCGGCTGTCGCGCAGGACGTACGCCATCTCGTCCGCGGTGAGCAGGAGGTGGACCGGGACGATCCGGGCGCCCACCGCCAGCGCGCCGTAGTACGCCCGGGGGAAGTCGGCCACGTTGGGGATCAGCACGGCGACGGTGTCGCCCGGCCCGATGCCCAGCTCCCGCAGCCCGGCCGCGTACGCCAGGGACTGCTGCCAGAGGTCGCGGTAGCTGATCCGCTCGGCGTGATCCACGATCGCGACCTTGTCCGGATACCGCCGGGCGGCCTCGGCCAGCACGGCTGCCAGCGACAACATCGTCATGCGAGATGCCCTCCGATCTTGGTGTAGCCGCGCAGCAGGTCGCGGGAGATGATCAGGCGCTGCATCTCGTCGGTGCCCTCGTAGATGCGCATCAGCCGGACCTGGCGGTACCAGCGCTCGATCGGCAGCTCGCGGGTGTAGCCCATGCCGCCGTGGATCTGCATGACCCGGTCGACCACGTTGTTGACCATGTTGGCGCCGTACAGCTTGGCCATCGAGGACGCGTGCCGCGGGTCCCAGCCCTGGTCCACGGTCCAAGCGGCCTTGAGGATGAGCCAGCGGGCCGCCTCCAGCTCGACCTCGGAGTCGGCGATCATCCACTGGATGGCCTGGTTGGAGCCGATCGTGCGGCCGAAGGTCTCGCGGGTGTTGGCGTACTCGATCGCCATGCCCAGGGCCCGCTCGGCGATGCCCACCGCGTTCGACGGGATCAGGTAGCGGCCCTTGCCGATCCACTTCATGCCCAGCTCGAAGCCCTGGCCGATCTCGCCGAGGATGTTGCGCGACGGTACCCGGACGTTGTCGAAGATCAGCGCGGCCGGGCCGCCCTCGCCCATGGTCTGGATGAACTCCGAACGCCAGCCCATGTCCCGGTCGACCAGGAAGGCGGTCGTGCCACCGCCGCGCACGCCCTTCTCCTTGTCGGTGACCGCCACGACGATGACGAAGTCCGCGTCGTTGCCGTTGGTGATGAACGTCTTCTCGCCGTTGAGAATCCAGTCGTCACCGTCCTGGCGGGCGCTGAGCTTGATGTTGGCCGCGTCCGAGCCGGCGCCCGGCTCGGTGATCGCGAAGCAGGAGATCCGGTCGCCCTCGATGGTCGGCACCAGATACTCGGCTTTTTGCGCGTCGTTGGCGTAATACAGGATGTTGTCGGCCTCGCCACCGAACTTGAACTGCACGAACGTGCGGCCGACCTCGGTCCAGATCAGCGACTGCAGGACCGCGGGGAGGTCCATGCCGCCGTACTCCTCCGGGGTCGACAGGCCCCAGAAGCCGAACTTCTTGGCCTTGAGCTGCAACTCGCGCAGCTCGCTGCGCTCCAGCCCGGGCTGGTGGTTGCGCTCGCGCCGCAGAGCTTCCTGCTCCAGCGGCATGACATCGCGGGTGATGAATTGACGGGCGGTGTCGCGAACGGCCCGCTCCTCGTCGCTGAGTTGAAAGTCCACGTGATAAAACTAGCGGTGTAAGTTTTGTGCCGTCCAGAGTTTCAGGAGCGTTAAATGGCCCGGCCCCGGCACACCCTGCTCAGCCGAGAGCGGATCGTCGAGGTGGCGGGCCAGCTGGTCGACGCCGAAGGACTCGAGGCCGTCTCCGTGCGCCGGCTCGCCACCGAGCTGGGCGTCGCCGGGCCCTCGCTCTACAACCACTTCCCGACCAAGGCCGAGATCCTGGACGCGGTCGCCGACGCGGTGGTGGCCCGGGTGGACGTCTCGTTCTTCGCCGACCACGACTGGCGCGAGGCGTTGCGGCTCTGGGCGTACTCGTATCACGCGGAGCTCTCCGCCCACCCCAACATCGTCCCCGTCCTGGCCCACGGTCCCGGCCGCCGGCCGGCCGCGCTGGCCATGGCCGACACCGTCTACGGCGGGCTCATCGCCGCCGGCTGGCCGCCGGCCCGGGCCACCCACATCGGCGCCGTGATGCGTTATCTGGTCACCGGTGCGGCCCTCGGCTCGTTCGCCCTAGGCTTCGACGAGGACCCCCAGCTGTACGCCGAGCGCTACCCGCACCTGCGCGACGCCCACCTGCTGGCCGAACACCGGCGCAGCGTCGACGAAGGCGCGTTCGCCCTCGGCCTGGAAACCGTCCTCACCGGCCTGGACGCGCTCAAGGCCCGGCTCGACCCGCTGAAAGGGAGCCTGACATGACCCTCTCCCGCGACCGGATCTACCTCGACGGGGCCTGGACGGCTTCCGCGGGCACCGAGACCATCCCGGTGGAGAACCCGGCGACCGAGGAGATCCTCGGCCACGTGCCCGCCGGCACCGCCGAGGACGTGGACCGGGCCGTCGCGGCCGCCCGGGCCGCCTTCCCCGGCTGGGCCGGGACGCCGATGGCCGAACGCGGGGCGGTGCTGGGCAAGCTGCACGAGGCGCTCGCCGCCCGCGCGGGCGACATCGCCCGCACCGTCGGGCTCGAGCTGGGCACGCCGCTCAAGGTCGCGAAGGCGGTCCAGGCGGGACTACCGCTCACGGTCCTCCGGGGGTACGCCGACCTGGCCGCCCAGCCGGTGCCGGAGGAGACCATCGGCAACTCCCTGATCGTGCACGAGCCGGTCGGCGTGGTCGGGGCGATCACCCCGTGGAACTACCCGTTGCACCAGGTCGTCGCCAAGGTGGCCGCCGCGCTGGCCGCCGGCTGCACGGTGGTGCTCAAGCCCAGTGAGCTGACGCCGCTGGTGGCGTACCTGTTGATCGACGCGGCCGACGAGGCCGGGCTGCCGCCGGGGGTGCTCAACCTGGTGCCCGGCACCGGGCCGGTGGTGGGAGCGGCGATCGCCGGGCACCCGGACGTGGACATGGTGTCGTTCACCGGCTCCACCGCGACCGGGCGGGCGATCACCCACGCGGCCGCGGACCGGATCGCCCGGGTGGCGCTGGAGCTCGGCGGTAAGTCGGCCAACGTCATCCTCGAAGACGCCGACCTCACCAAGGCGGTCAAGGTGGGCGTGGGCAACGCCTTCCTCAACTCCGGCCAGACCTGCACGGCCTGGACCCGGATGCTGGTGCACCGCAGCCACTACGACGCCGCGGTCG
>NZ_JBEZGQ010000133.1:0-13137 GCF_040650095.1 Actinoplanes sp. NPDC048791
CCGGTACCCGGTCAGCGTGCCCAGCGGTGGCCTCGCCGAGCGCACGTGCCCCGATTCGATCGCGTGTGCGCAGCCCCCCCGGACAGCCGCGACCGCGTCCGCCCAGTCGACGTCGCGGGGCCAGCCCAGTTCGATCCGGTCGCCGGGCCGGGCCGCCGGCCACCAGCGGCTCAGCCAGAACCGGTCGGCCGCGTCCACGTCGGGGCCGAGCAGCTCCGCGCCGGTGGCGGGGTCGACGAGCACCCGCCGCGCCCGGCCCTCGGTGTCGACCTCGGCCACGTCCAGCGGCACGTTGTCCAGCCACTCGGTGGCCAGCAGCATCCCGGTGACGTGCTCGGGCACGTACCGCTGCCAGGAGATGTCGGCCGGCAGACCCGCCGGCCGGGCGGCGACCTCGACCCCGGCGAAGCGGACCCGGTGAGCCAGCCCGTGCGCGGGGTCGGTGTCGAGCAGGGCGTGCAGGGCGGCGAGCAGTTCGCCGCGACCGGCGCCCACGTCGACGACGTCGAGGGTGGCCGGGCGGCCCAGCGCGGCGTCGACCTCGGTGATCAGTCGCAGCAGGGCCCGGGCGAACAGCGGGGAGGCGTGCACGCTGGTCCGGAAGTGGTCCGCGGGGCCCTTGGTGGCCCGGGTGAAGAAGCCGCCCGGTCCGTACAGGGCGGTGGTCATCGCCGCTCGCCAACCCAGGCTCGTCACGCTTGCCAATCTAGGCGTAAACGGCCGGTGCAGTTGTTCACACGCCCTTGTCACGAGCGTGTTACATCGGCGCATACTTGCGATCGACCGGTACCCCTTTCACGAGGACTGGATCTTTCTATGAGCGCTGTGCCGCGCGCCGGAAAGCGCGCTCGCCCCCTGGTCGTGGGTGTGGTCGGAGCCGGCCGGGTGGGTGCCGTGCTCGGTGCCGCCCTGGCGGACGCCGGGCACCGGATCGTCGCCGCGGCTGCCGTCTCCGCCGCCTCGCGGGAGCGCGCCCAGCGCCTCCTGCCGCAGGCCGCGATCCTGCCCGCCGACGAGGTGGCCCGGGCCGCCACCGATCTGCTGCTGCTCGCCGTTCCGGACGACCATCTCGCTGCCGTCGTGTCCGGCCTGGTCGCGACCGGCTCGCTGGGCTCCGGCACGGTCGTGGCGCACACCTCGGGCGCGCACGGGCTGGCGGTCCTCGGTGATCGCGACGGCCTCGCGCTGCACCCGGCGATGACCTTCACCGGCGCCGACACCGATCTCGACCGGCTGCCCGGCATCGCCTGGGGCGTCACCGCCCGCGACCGTGCTTTCGCCGCACGGCTGGTCACCGACCTGGGTGGGGTGCCGGAGTGGATCGCCGAGGATGCCCGCCCGCTCTACCACGCGGCCCTCGCACACGGCGCGAACCACCTGGTCACGCTGGTCAACGAGGCCGCCGACCTGCTGCGCGCGGCCGGTGTCGAGCATCCTGGGGCTGTGTTGTCACCACTGCTGCACGCGGCTCTGGACAACGCGCTGAGCCTCGGCGACGCCGCGCTGACCGGGCCGGTGTCGCGGGGTGACGCGGGCACCGTGGCCAAGCACCTGAGCCGGATCGCGCCGGAGTCCGTACCGGCGTATCTCGCCCTCGCCCGGCGCACCGCCGATCGGGCCATCGCCGCCGGGCGGCTGCGGCCGCAGGACGCGACGCTGTTGATGGATGTTCTCGCCCAGGCGACCGTAGGGAGTCCCTCATGACCGCGCTCATCCACACCCGGGCCGAGCTGGCCGCCGCCCGCGCCGCCGCGACCGGCCGGGTGGCCGTCGTGATGACCATGGGCGCCCTGCACGAGGGGCACCGGCAGCTGATGCGCGTGGCCCGGGAGCGGGGCGACTTCGTCATCGTCACGGTGTTCGTGAACCCGTTGCAGTTCGGGCCGAACGAGGACTTCGACAAGTACCCGCGCACCCTGGCCGCCGATCTCGAGGCGTGCCGGGCCGAGCAGGTCGACGTGGTGTTCGCCCCGGACCGCGACGAGATGTATCCGGGCGGCACGCCGCAGGTGACGCTGGACGCCGGCGCGACGGGCGAGATCCTCGAGGGCGCCAGCCGCCCGGGGCACTTCTCCGGGATGCTCACCGTGGTCGCCAAGCTGCTCCTGCTGACCCGGGCCGACCTGGCGTTCTTCGGCGAGAAGGACTTCCAGCAGCTGGCCCTGATCACCCGGATGGTCAAGGACCTGGAGATCGGCGTCGAGATCGTCGGCGTGCCCACGGTCCGCGAGGCCGACGGTCTGGCGCTGTCCAGCCGCAACCGCTACCTGTCGGCGGAGCAGCGGGTGGTGGCTCTGGCGCTGTCGCACGCCCTGCGGGAGGGTGCCGCGCAGACGGACGCGCAGAGCGTGCTGGAGGCGGCCGGCAAGATCCTCGCCGACGAGCCCGGCGTGCAGGTCGACTACCTCGCGCTGACCGACCCGCTGCTGGGCCCGGCGCCCACCGACGGGCCCGCGCGGCTGCTCGTCGCGGCCAAGGTCGGCAGCACCCGGCTGATCGACAACGTCCCGGTCCTGCTGGGCAAGGCCGCCCGATGATCCGCACCATGCTCAAGTCCAAGATCCACCGGGCCACGGTCACCCAGGCCGACCTGCACTACGTGGGCTCGGTGACCGTGGACCTCGACCTGATGGAGGCGGCCGACCTGCTGGCCGGCGAGCAGGTCGCGATCGTCGACGTGACCAACGGCGCGCGGCTGGAGACGTACGTGATCCCGGGTGAGCGCGGCACGGGCGTCATCGGCATCAACGGCGCTGCCGCGCACCTGGTGCACCCCGGTGACCTGGTCATTCTGATCTCGTACGGGCAGCTGACCGACGCCGAGGCCCGGTCGTACCGGCCGCGGGTCGTGCACGTGGACGCGGACAACAAGATCATCGAGCTGGGCACGGATCCGGCCGCGGTCGCGGACGGCATGGCCGGTGATCCCGTACGCGCGGACGGCGCCCTGCTGGCCGGCTGACCGGAGTTCTCCGCCAAGCCGCCGTACCGGTCGGGTCGATTGCCCTATGATCGACAAATCGGACATCGGCCGGCTCTCGGGAGGCTCGGTTCATGCGACACCTGCCCCGGCTGCGCCGTGCGCGGCGGTGGCCGGTCGCGGCGGCGCTGAGCCTGCTCACGGTGGCCCTCGCCGCCGGGTGCGGCAATCCGGCCGGCGTCGACGGGGACCTCACCGACGGCTGGGCGGCGATCGGCGTACCGACCGGCTTCACCCCGGCCGCGGAGACGTGCCACCTGGCCAACTTCACCACGTTCGGGCCCCGGTCGACGTACGAGGAAGTCGACTGCAAGCTCAAGCACCGCACCGAGACCGTGTACGTCGGCACGTACCCCAGCCCCGCCGCCGAGGCGTCCGACCCGCCGGCGCAGGACTCGGCGGGGGCACGGGCGGCGTACAAGAGCTGCGATGCCAAGACCACGGCGTACGTGGGCGGGCCGTGGCGTACCGCCCGGCTCTGGATCGGGGTGACCCAGCCGACCCGGGCCGCCTGGACCGGGGGCGCCCGGTGGTACCGCTGCGAGGTGCTGGTGAGCAGCTCGGTCGAGGACGACGGCGGCCTGGTGCAGCGGGTCGGCAGTTTGCGCGGGGCGCTCGACGAGCCCGCTTCGCCACTGCTGCTGACCTGCTACAACGTGTTGCTCGACAAGGACGGCAAGATCAGCACGATGCCCGCCCGGGAGTGCTCGGCCAAACACAACGCGGAGTTCGTGGGCATCTGGGACGCCGGGAACGTCAGCTATCCCCGGACCACCGAGCAGTGGGACAAGTTCCACGACGGCTGCCGCAGCCGGATCGCCTCGTACGTCGGCGTGCCGGACGACGACGACCTGCAGTTCCGCGCCGGCGTGATCTCGCTGCCGGGCGGGAACGACGTCTGGGAACTGGGCGACCGCGGCGTGCGCTGCTACCTGTGGCTGGACGCGACGACCCTCACATCGTCGCTGAAGGGCAAGGGCGGCAAGGCCATGCCGGTCCAGTACCAGTAACGCCCGGCACTTCTTGCCGCCCCGCCCGTGATTTCCGCGCCCGCGCGATGTTGACTGAGCGCATGTCGCATCTTGCCGACCTTCCGGCGCTACCCCGCCGTCTGGCCGCCGCCGAGCCCGGCTGGACCGAGACCACCGACGTGCTGGTGGTCGGCTCCGGCGTCGCGGGCCTGACCGCCGCCCTGCACCTGCGCGAGGCGGGCCTGCACGTCACCGTCGTCACCAAGGTCAATATCGACGACGGTTCGACGCGCTGGGCCCAGGGCGGCATCGCGGCCGTGCTCGACCCGCTGGACACCCCCGAGGCCCACGCGTTCGACACGGAGATCGCCGGGGTCGGCCTGTGCGACCCCGCAGCCGTACGCGTCCTGGTCGAGGAGGGCCCGGCCCGGATCCGCGAGCTGATGCGGATGGGCGCCGAGTTCGACCGCAACGCCGACGGCTCGCTGATGCTGACCCGCGAGGGCGGGCACCGCGCCGACCGGATCGTGCACGCGGGCGGCGACGCCACCGGGGCCGAGGTGCAGCGGGCCCTGCACGAGGCGGTGCACCGCGACCCGTGGATCCGCCTGGTCGAGCACGCCCTGGTGCTGGATCTGCTGCGCGCCGCCGACGGCCGCGCCTGCGGCATCACCCTGCACGTGCTGGGCGAGGGCAGCGAGGACGGTGTCGGCGCGATCCTGGCGCGCGCGGTCGTGCTGGCCACCGGCGGCATGGGTCAGATCTTCGCCTCCACCACCAACCCGGCCGTCTCCACCGGCGACGGCGTGGCGCTGGCCCTGCGCGCCGGGGCCCGGGTCACCGACGTGGAGTTCGTCCAGTTCCACCCGACGTCGTTCATGACCGCCGGGGTGACCTCGGTGCAGCGGCCGCTGATCTCCGAGGCGCTGCGTGGCGAGGGCGCCCACCTGGTCGACGAGAACGGCAAGCGGTTCATGGTCGGTCAGCACGAGCTGGCCGAGCTGGCCCCGCGCGACGTGGTGGCCAAGGGCATCCACCGGGTGCTGCGGGCCACCGGGGCCGACCATGTCTATCTGGACGCGCGGCACCTGGGCAAGGAGTTCCTGGAGCAGCGGTTCCCGACGATCGTGGCGTCCACCCGGGCGGCCGGCGTCGACCCGGCGACGGAGCTCATCCCGGTCGCCCCGGCGGCCCACTACGCCTCCGGCGGCGTCCGCACCGACCTGCGCGGCCGCACCTCCATCCCCGGCCTGTACGCCTGCGGCGAAGTGGCCTGCACGGGTGTGCACGGCGCGAACCGGCTGGCCAGCAACTCGCTGCTGGAGGGCCTGGTCTTCTCCCGGCGCATCGCCGACGACATCGTGGCCGAGCTGCCCCCGCAGGCCGACCCGGTGGCCTCGGCCGGCGAGCCCGGCTGGGTCGTCGCCCCGGCGATCCGCGGCGACCTGCAGCGGTCGATGACCCGCGGGGCCGGCGTGCTGCGCACGGCCGACTCGCTCGCCGCCACGGCGAAGGAGCTGGCCCGCCTCGGCGAGCAGCGCGGCACCCCGCACAACGCGGCCTGGGAGGCCACCAACCTGCTGACCGTCGCGGCCACCCTGGTGGCCTCGGCGGCCGAACGCCGGGAGACGCGCGGCTGCCACTGGCGCGAGGACTACCCGAACGCCCTGGACGAGTGGCGCGGGCACCTGCTGGACGCGATCGACGCCAAGGGCGCGATCACCCAGACCTTCGAGGAGATGGCATGACGGGCTTGGACCTGGCCGAGGTGGAGCGGGTCGTCTACACGGCGCTGGCCGAGGACCTCGGTGACCCGCCGCGCGACGTGACCAGCGAGGCGACCATCCCGGGCGACCAGGTCGACACGGCCGAGCTGGTGGCCCGCGCGCCCGGCGTGGTGGCCGGCCTGCCGGTCGCGGCCCAGGTCTTCGCGGCCACCTCCGGCGGTACGGCCACCTTCGACCAGCGGATCGAGGAGGGCACCCGGGTCGTCCGCGGTGACGTCCTCGCCGTGGTGACCGGCCCGACCCGTTCGCTGCTGACCGCCGAGCGCACCGCCCTGAACCTGCTCTGCCGGATGTCCGGTGTGGCCACCCACACCCGCAAGTGGGCGGACGAGCTGGCCGGCACCAAGGCGACGGTGCTGGACACCCGCAAGACCACCCCGGGCCTGCGCGCGCTGGAGAAGTACGCGGTCCGCGTCGGCGGCGGCACCAACAAGCGCATGGGCCTCTACGACGTGGCCATGATCAAGGACAACCACAAGCTCGCGGCCGGCAGCATCACGGCGGCCTACCGCCTGGTCCGCTCGACCTTCCCCGACGTGCCGGTGCAGGTAGAGGTGACCACGCTGGCCGAGGCCCGGGAGGCGGTCGAGGCCGGCGCCGATTTCCTGCTCTGCGACAACATGACGCCGGAGCTGCTGCGCGAGGTGGTGGCCGCGGTCGGCGACCGGGCCGAGCTGGAGGCGACCGGCAACCTGACCCTGGAGACGGTCGGGGCCTACGGCGGCACGGGCGTGGACTATCTCTCGGTGGGCGCGCTGACCCACTCGTCCCCGATCCTGGACATCGCCCTGGACCTCCGCCCCCGCTGAGAGCTTGGGCCGCCCGGCGGGGCGGCCCGGTCGGCGTGACCAAGACTGGTGTGGTGTAGTCGCCGGTGCTGCGGTTGTGGAGCCCGACGCCCGTACCTTCGATCGATCGGGATTTTGATGCTTCTCTGCATTGACATCGGAAACACCAACACTGTTCTGGCCACCTTCGACGGGGACAAGCTCGTCCACAACTGGCGGATCAAGACCGATGCCCGGTCCACCGCCGACGAGCTCGGGCTGATGTTCCGCGGCCTGCTCGCCGGCGACGCGGTGGAGATCACCGGGGTGGCCGCCTGCTCGACCGTGCCGGCGGCGCTGCGATCACTGCGGACGATGCTCGGGCGCTACTACGGCGACCTGCCCAACGTGATCGTCGAGCCGGGCGTGAAGACCGGGGTGCAGCTGGCCATCGACAACCCGAAGGAGGTCGGCGCGGACCGGGTGGTCAACACGCTGGCCGCGCACGCCCTCTACGGTGGTCCCTCGATCGTGGTCGATTTCGGCACCACCACCAACTTCGACGTGATCAGCGCACGCGGCGAGTTCCTGGGCGGGGCATTCGCGCCGGGCATCGAGATCTCCTTCGACGCGCTGGCCGCCCGGGCCGCTCAGCTGCGCAAGGTCGAGCCGGCCAAGCCCCGTTCGGTGATCGGCAAGAACACGGTGGAGTGCCTGCAGTCCGGCCTCTACTACGGCGTGGCCGGCCAGGTGGACCGGATCGTCGAGCTGATGACCGCCGAGATCGGGTCGGTACGCTCGGTCATCGCCACCGGCGGCCTGGCCTGGCTGGTCAAGGACGCCTGCCGGACGATCACCGCGCACGAGCCGATGATCACGCTGATCGGGCTGCGGATGGTATATGAGCGGAACGTCTGAACCGGCCTTAGTAGGCTTGCGCAACCCGAAACCCTACAGAGAGTCGTGCCGTGACCGAGCAGAACGCCCCAGCACCCGTTGACCCCGCCGAGGACCTACCCGAGCAGATGCGGGTCCGCCGGTCGAAGCGGGACCGGCTGCTGGCCGAGGGCGTCGAGCCGTACCCGGTCGGTTTCGAGCGCACCGCGACGCTCGCCGAGATCCGCGAGAAGTACGCCGAGCTGGCCACCGACACGGCCTCCGGCGACACGGTCGGGATCACCGGCCGGGTGATCTTCGTCCGCAACGGCGGCAAGCTCTGCTTCGCCACGCTCCGCGACGGTGACGGCACCGAGCTGCAGGCCATGCTCTCGCTCGACAAGGTCGGCGCCGAGGCCCTCGAACAGTGGAAGCGCCTGGTCGACCTGGGTGACCTGGTCGGCATCACCGGCGAGGTGATCACCAGCCGCCGGGGTGAGCTCTCCGTGCTCGCCTCGTCCTGGACGATGACCGCCAAGGCCCTGCGCCCGCTGCCGGTCGCGCACCGCCCGCTGAGCGAGGAGACCCGGGTCCGGCAGCGCTACGTCGACCTGATCGTGCGCCCGCAGGCCCGGGAGATGGTCCGGACCCGGGCGGCCGTGGTCCGCAGCCTCCGCGAGTCGCTGTTCGCGCGCAATTATCTCGAGGTGGAGACGCCGATGTTGCAGTTGCTGCACGGCGGGGCCACCGCGCGCCCGTTTGTGACGCACAGCAACGCACTCGACATAGACCTCTACCTGCGTATCGCCCCGGAACTCTTTTTGAAGCGGGCCGTGGTCGGCGGCATCGAACGGGTCTTCGAGATCAACCGCAACTTCCGCAATGAGGGCATGGATTCGTCGCACTCGCCGGAGTTCGCGATGCTCGAGGCGTACCAGGCGTATGCCGACTACAACGTCATGCAGCAGCAGGTGCGTGAGTGGATTCAGGAGGCCGCGAACGCAACCGCCGGCTCACACATCGTGACGCACTTCGACGGCACCGAGTTGGACCTCGGCGGCGAGTGGCGTTCGGTGACGCTCTTCGGTTCTCTGTCCGAGGCGCTCGGTGAAGAAGTGACCGTCCGCACAGATCTGGCGAGCCTGCAGCGGTATGCCGAAAAGCATGACCTTTCCGTCGACCCGAAGTGGGGCCCGGGCAAGCTCGCCGAGGAACTCTTCGAGCACCTCGTGCAGCACACCCTCCAGCAGCCGACCTTCGTGCGGGACTATCCCGAGGAGACCAGCCCGCTGACCCGGGCGCACCGCTCCGAGCCCGGCCTGACGGAGAAGTGGGACCTCTACGTCATGGGATTCGAGCTGGCCACCGCGTACTCGGAGCTGGTCGACCCGGTGGTGCAGCGTGAGCGCCTGGTCGCGCAGTCGTTGCTGGCCGCCGGCGGCGACGCCGAGGCGATGCAGCTGGACGAGGATTTCCTGCGCGCGATGGAGTACGGAATGCCGCCCGCCGGTGGCATGGGAATGGGAATCGACCGGCTTCTGATGGCGCTCACCGGGCTGGGCATTCGGGAAACGATCCTGTTCCCCTTGGTACGCCCGGAGTAGGGCGTACCGGGACACGATTTACATCGGCACCGCGGCAATCGGCTGCCCGCCATTGACGGATCACGCGGCCCGGGCGTTATTGTTCACGGGGATTGGGTGAACAGAGAACCTGTGTTCGGAAGGATAACGGCGCGTGGCCAAGCAGATCATTCACAAGCTGGTCGATGACCTCGACGGCGGTGACGCCGAGGAGACCGTCAAGTTCGCCCTCGACGGCATTCAGTACGAGATCGACCTGTCCGAGTCGAACGCGGCGAAATTGCGCGACATCTTCGCGCCGTACGTGGGCGCGGGGTCCAAGGTCGCGCGCGGTGGGGTCGTCGTCGGCGGCCGGGCCGCCCGCGGCCGCGGCGGGGCGACCGCCGACCGCGAGCAGAACAAGGCCATCCGGGAGTGGGCCAAGAAGGCCGGCAAGGACATCTCCGACCGGGGCCGGATCCCGCAGGAGATCGTGGACGAGTTCCACGCCAAGGGGCCCGGCCGCTGAGCCGATCGGTCCGACGAAGGGTCCGGGGCGCGCGAGCGTCACGGACCCTTCGGCTTTTCGCGCGCTCTTCGCCGACCTTGCGTAAGTTATCCACAGGGGTGACGAGCGTTGTCCACAGGCTGTGGACGGGGCTTCGGGCGCGCGGGATTTCGCTGTGCGCGTACTCCGCAAGGGTGGGGAACAGCCGTTGAGCGTGCGAAGTTGGGGAGAACATCGGCGCAGGACGTCCCCAGAGGGCTCGAGGGCCCAGCAGAGTCTCCCGGCGGCGATAGAGTGAGAGAGCACAGGTATCACCGATACCCGTGCGCTGGCCCCGCCAGTTCATTGGCGCACGGCACGTGAGGAGCACGAGGGCATGTTCGAGCGGTTCACCGACCGAGCGCGACGGGTTGTCGTCCTGGCCCAAGAAGAGGCCCGGATGCTCAACCACAACTACATCGGGACAGAGCACATCCTGCTCGGTCTCATCCACGAGGGCGAAGGCGTTGCCGCGAAGGCTCTGGAGAGCCTCGGCATCTCCCTCGAGGGTGTCCGGCAGCAGGTCGAGGAGATCATCGGTCAGGGCCAGCAGGCGCCGAGCGGGCACATCCCGTTCACGCCGCGGGCCAAGAAGGTGCTGGAGCTCTCGCTGCGCGAGGCCCTGCAGCTCGGCCACAACTACATCGGCACGGAGCACATCCTGCTCGGGCTGATCCGTGAGGGCGAGGGCGTCGCCGCCCAGGTGCTGGTCAAGCTCGGCGCCGACCTCAACCGGGTCCGTCAGCAGGTCATCCAGCTGCTCTCCGGCTACCAGGGCAAGGAGCCGGCCGCCGCCGGAGCCGCCGCGGGCGAGGCCGCCCCGTCGACGTCCCTGGTGCTCGACCAGTTCGGACGCAACCTGACCCAGGCCGCCCGCGAGGGCAAGCTCGACCCGGTCATCGGCCGGGAGAAGGAAATCGAGCGGGTCATGCAGGTGCTCTCCCGCCGCACCAAGAACAACCCGGTGCTGATCGGCGAGCCCGGCGTCGGCAAGACCGCCGTCGTCGAGGGGCTGTCGCAGTCCATCGTCAAGGGCGAGGTGCCCGAGACGCTCAAGGACAAGCAGCTCTACACGCTCGACCTCGGCGCGCTCGTCGCCGGTTCCCGCTACCGCGGTGACTTCGAGGAGCGCCTCAAGAAGGTGCTCAAGGAGATCCGCACCCGCGGCGACATCATCCTGTTCATCGACGAGATCCACACCCTGGTGGGTGCGGGTGCCGCCGAGGGCGCCATCGACGCCGCCTCGATCCTGAAGCCCATGCTCGCGCGTGGTGAACTGCAGACCATCGGTGCGACCACGCTGGACGAGTACCGCAAGCACCTCGAGAAGGACGCCGCGCTCGAGCGCCGCTTCCAGCCGATCCAGGTGGGTGAGCCGTCGCTGGCCCACACCATCGAGATCCTCAAGGGCCTGCGGGACCGCTACGAGGCCCACCACCGGATCAGCATCACCGACGCCGCCCTGGTGGCCGCGGCGACGCTGGCCGACCGGTACATCTCGGACCGCTTCCTGCCGGACAAGGCGATCGACCTGATCGACGAGGCCGGCGCCCGGATGCGCATCCGCCGGATGACCGCGCCGCCGGACCTCCGTGACTTCGACGAGCGCATCGCCCAGGTCCGCCGCGACAAGGAGAGCGCGATCGACGCGCAGGACTTCGAGCGGGCCGCGCAGCTGCGCGACAAGGAGAAGCAGCTGCTGGGCCAGAAGGCACAGCGGGAGAAGGAGTGGAAGGCGGGCGACCTCGACGTCGTCTCCGAGGTCGACGACGAGCAGATCGCCGAGGTCCTCGGCAACTGGACCGGCATCCCGGTCTACAAGCTGACCGAGGAGGAGACCTCCCGGCTGCTCCGCATGGAGGACGAACTCCACAAGCGGGTCATCGGCCAGGAGGACGCGGTCAAGGCGGTCTCGAAGGCGATCCGGCGTACCCGCGCCGGCCTGAAGGACCCGAAGCGCCCCTCGGGCTCGTTCATCTTCGCCGGCCCCTCGGGTGTCGGTAAGACCGAGCTCTCCAAGGCGCTGGCCGAGTTCCTCTTCGGCTCCGAGGACGCGCTGATCCAGCTCGACATGTCCGAGTTCCACGACCGGTACACGGTGTCCCGACTCGTCGGTGCCCCTCCCGGCTACGTGGGCTACGACGAGGGCGGCCAGCTGACCGAGAAGGTCCGCCGCAAGCCGTTCTCCGTGGTCCTCTTCGACGAGATCGAGAAGGCCCACCCGGACGTGTTCAACACGCTCCTGCAGATCCTGGAGGACGGCCGCCTCACCGACGGTCAGGGCCGCATCGTGGACTTCAAGAACACGGTGATCATCCTGACCACGAACCTGGGCACGCGTGACGTGGCCAAGGCGGTGTCGCTGGGCTTCCAGGCGTCCGAGGACGTCGAGAGCAACTACGACCGGATGAAGGTCAAGGTCAACGACGAGCTGAAGCAGCACTTCCGCCCGGAGTTCCTCAACCGCATCGACGACACGATCGTCTTCCACCAGCTGCGCCAGGACGAGATCCTGCACATCGTGGACATCTTCACCGCGCGGATCGAGACCCAGCTCAAGAACAAGGACATGGGCCTCGAGCTGACCGACAACGCGAAGAAGTTCCTGGCGAAGAAGGGCTTCGACCCGGTTCTGGGCGCCCGGCCGCTGCGCCGGACGATCCAGCGCGAGCTGGAGGACACCCTGTCCGAGCAGATCCTCTTCAACGAGCTGCGCCCCGGCCAGATCGTGGTGGTGGACTGCGAGGGCGACCCGGAGAACATCGAGAAGTCGAAGCTGACCTTCACCGGCGCCGACCGCGGTGCCACGGTCCCCGACGCGGTGCCCGCCGACCTCGGCGCGGCCGCGACCGAGGAGTAAGCAGCACGATTTCTGGAACGGCCCGGCGCTTCGGCGCCGGGCCGTTCCGCGTTTATTCACTGGCCGCGGTACGGCGCCCCGGCCGATCATCAACCGCATGCAGGTACCTCAACGGCAGATCCGAGCGGTCCACACAGCCGACACGATCACCGTCTACCAGGCGTACCGCGCGGAGATCGCCGACCCGGCCGTACGCGCCGGCCGCTTCGTGGCCCCGTTCAAGCGGGACCGGATGACGTGGATCAAGCCGTCGTTCCTGTGGATGATGTACCGCTGCGGCTGGGCCGAGAAGCCCGGTCAGGAGCGCGTCCTCGCCGTGGAGATCACCCGGGCCGGGTTCGAGTGGGCGCTGGCTCACGCATGCATCAGCCACTACCAGATCGGCAGCGGGGAAACGCGCGCCGAATGGTCGCGGCGGGTGCGGCGCAGTCCCGTACGGGTGCAGTGGGACCCGGAACGTTCGATGCAGCTCGGGGCGCTGCCGTACCGGTCGCTGCAGCTCGGCCTGGGCGGCGAGGCCGTCCCGCGGTACGTGGACGAGTGGACGGTGTCGATCCGGGACGTGACCGACCTGGCCCGGCGGGTGCAGTCCACGCGTGACCCGGCCTTGCTGCCGCCGGAGCGGCCCTACCCGCTCCCGGCCGACCTGGCGACGGCCATCGCGGCGTGACCAGCCCGGCCGCCCTGCCGGCTCCCGGCGTGACCAGCCCCGGCCGCCCTGCCGGCCCCGGGCTGCCCTACCCACTCCCGACCGCCCTGCTGCTCCGGCTGCTCTGCCGCTCCGGCC
>NZ_JBEZGQ010000134.1:0-13114 GCF_040650095.1 Actinoplanes sp. NPDC048791
CGCCGGGCGGGCGACTGGTACGACAATGCCCGCGGCCTGCCCGGCCGGACCTGGCCGAAGCGGTTGCACGGCAGCGCGGACCCGGGACGGCCGGTCAATCTGCACGTACGGGTGACGGGCTCGCCGGGCTGGCGTTTCGCGCTGCTGATGCGGGATCACCTGCGCGCGGTGCCGGCCGCCCGGGACGCATATGCGCAGGCCAAGCAGGAGTGGGCGGCGCAGCACCGGGACGTGGAGGGCTACGCGGAGGCGAAGGAGCCCTGGTTCGACGCGGAGGCGGCCGCGGCGGACGCCTGGGCGCAGGCGAGCGGCTGGCAGCCGCCCAGGTCCTAGCCGCTGGCAGCCGCCCAGGTCCTAGCCGCTGGCAGCCGCCCAGGACCTAGCCGTTGGCAGCCGCCCAGGTCCTAGCGGCTGGCAGCCGCCCAGGACCTGGCGGCCGGCCGGCCCGGCCCCGTCCGCGTCCGGACTGGTCGCGTCCGGAGTGGTCGCGTCCGGACTGGTTGCGTCCGGTCGGGTCGCTGGCCTTCGAGCGGGTCGGCGGCGTCCGGGCGGGTCCGGACAGTAAGGGGCGCTCGCGGCGGCCGGTTCGCGCGAGTGCGCGACCATCGCGGATGCGCGCGCCGGACGGAGCCGGGGCAGCTATCCGCGGGCCTGCCCGGGCGCACCGTGTGATGGTGCCGGACCGGGCCGGACGGCCGCCGCGAGCGGCCTACCCGATCACCGTATAGCCGCAGGTGAACGCTGGACAATGCCGTTTCCCGGGGCCGAATGTGCACTCTGCGAACAGGGTCACCCGGCACCCGCGGAAACTTGTCACACCCGCGACGTACGGTGGTCTGCATGGCGCTCGACATCCCACGACTCGACGGCCGCTTCGAGGTCGTCAGCGACTACAAACCCGCCGGTGACCAGCCCACGGCCATCGCCGAGCTGGAGCGCCGGGTGCGCCGCGGCGACCGCAACACGGTGCTGCTCGGCGCGACCGGCACCGGCAAGAGCGCCACCACCGCCTGGCTCATCGAAAAGCTGCAGCGGCCGGCGCTGGTGATGGCCCCCAACAAGACCCTGTGCGCCCAGCTCGCCAAGGAGTTCCGCGAGCTGATGCCCAACAACGCGGTCGAATACTTCGTCAGTTACTACGACTACTACCAACCCGAGGCGTACATCGCCCAGTCCGACACCTACATCGAGAAGGACTCGTCGGTCAACGAGGAGGTCGAGCGGCTGCGGCACTCGGCCACCATGTCGCTGCTCACCCGGCGCGACGTGATCGTGGTGGCGACCGTGAGCGCGATCTACGGCCTCGGCACCCCGCAGGAGTATGTCGAGCAGGCTGTCAAGATCAAGGTCGGCCAGGAGTGGGACCGCGACAAGCTGCTGCGCCGCCTCGTCGACATCCGGTACGCCCGCAACGACATGGCCTTCCAGCGGGGCACCTTCCGGGTCCGCGGGGACACCCTGGAGATCATCCCGGCCTACGAGGAGCTGGCGGTCCGCGTCGAGCTGTTCGGCGACGAGATCGAGAAGCTCTACTACCTGCACCCGCTGACCGGCGACATCGTCCGCGAGGTCGACGAGCTGATCATCTTCCCGGCGACGCACTACGCGGCCGGCCCGGAGCGGATGGAGCGGGCGATCCGCGACATCGAGGCCGAGCTGGCCGAGCGGCTCGCCGAGCTTGAGCGCCAGGGCAAGCTCCTGGAGTCGCAGCGGCTGCGGATGCGCACGACCTACGACATCGAGATGATGCGCCAGGTCGGCTTCTGCAACGGCATCGAAAACTACTCGATGCACATGGACGGCCGGTCGCCCGGCGAGCCGTCGCACACCTTGCTGGACTACTTCCCGGACGACTACCTCACCGTCATCGACGAGTCGCACGTGACGATCCCGCAGATCGGCGGCATGTACGAGGGCGACGCCTCCCGCAAGCGCATCCTGATCGAGCACGGCTTCCGGCTGCCCAGCGCCGCCGACAACCGGCCGCTGCGCTTCGACGAGTTCCTCGAGCGGGTCGGGCAGATGGTGTTCCTGTCCGCGACGCCCGGCCCGTGGGAGATGGGTCAGGCCCAGGGCGAGTTCGTCGAGCAGATCATCCGCCCGACCGGCCTGGTCGACCCGCAGGTGGTGGTCAAGCCGACCAAGGGCCAGATCGACGACCTGATGCACGAGATCAAGCTGCGCACCGAGAAGGACGAGCGGGTCCTGGTCACCACGCTGACCAAGAAGATGGCCGAGGACCTTACCGACTACCTGCTGGAGAACGGCATCCGGGTCCGCTACCTGCACTCCGAGGTCGACACCCTGCGCCGCGTCGAGCTGCTCAAGGAGCTGCGCAAGGGCGACTACGACGTGCTGGTCGGCATCAACCTGCTCCGCGAGGGTCTCGACCTGCCCGAGGTGTCGCTGGTGGCGATCCTCGACGCGGACAAGGAGGGCTTCCTGCGCAGTGGCCGCTCCCTGATCCAGACGATCGGCCGCGCGGCCCGTAACGTCTCCGGCGAAGTTCACATGTACGCCGACAAGATGACCCCGTCCATGCGCGACGCGATCGAGGAGACCGACCGCCGCCGGGAGAAGCAGGTCGCCCACAACAAGGCGAACGGCATCAGCCCCGAGCCGCTGCGCAAGAAGATCCACGACATCCTGGACGACATCTACCGCGAGGCCGAGGACACCGACGCGGCGGTCGGCGGTCAGCTGGTGGGCGGCGGCGGCCGGCAGATGTCGCGCGGCAAGGGCCCGGTGCCGGAGACCCGCTCGAAGGCCCGCGCGAGCTCGGTGCCAGCCCGTGAGGGCATGGCCCGGGCGGAGCTGGCCCAGCTGATCCAGGATCTCAACGACCAGATGCTGGGCGCGGCCCGCGAGCTCCAGTTCGAGCTGGCGGCCCGGATCCGCGACGAGGTCCAGGAGCTGAAGAAGGAGCTCCGCGGCATGGACATGACCGGGGTGCGCTGAGGACGATGCAGCGATCGGAGGCGGAGGCGTTCTACCGCGAGTACAACGCGGTGTGCAACGCCCACGCCTTCGATCGCCTGTCCCAGTTCGTGGCCGAGGACGTCCAGGTCAACGACGAGCCGCAGGGCCTGACCGCGTACGTGGCAGGTCTGCGTGAGGTGGTCCGCGCGTTTCCGGACTACCGCTGGGAGATCCGCGGTCTGCTGATCGACGGGGACAGGATCGCGGCGCACTTCACGGACACCGGGACTCACCGCGGTGAGTTCCTGGGGGTGGCGCCGACGGGGCGCAGGGTTTCGACGCGGGAGTTCGCGGTGTACGAGCTGGAGGCGGGCCGGATCGCGCGGGTGTGGGTGGCGGCGGACAACCTGGCGGTGCTCGACCAGCTCCGCTGATCGGCCGGATCACCGCGCCGTCCCCGGTCGCGGGAATGTGGGCTCGCGCCGAGGCCCATCTTCCGGCCGGTGGCGACGTCGACCTCCGTGGCCGGCACGGCGAGATGGCCCACGCCGAGGTGGTCTCCGCCGACGCGGTTCTGTTGCAGATGGCTCCGGAGGATGATGCCGCCATGGGTTTCGACGTCAGGGACAGGGTGCGGTCGGGAGCGCTGGCGGCGAGCTGCGCCGGCTTCGTGGTGATTCCGAGTCTGGGACCGCTGCTCGGCAAGGGCGAACAGACCCGCCGGTACGACACCGTCATCACCCCGCCTGACTATGCGTTCGCCGTGTGGGCGCCGATCTTCGCCGGTTGTGTCGCCTCCACCGTCGCCCAGTGCCTTCCCGGCGCACGCGACGAAGCGGTCAGCCGCCGGACCGGTTGGCCCCTCGCCGGCGCCTACGCCGTCAACGCCGGGTGGTCGCTGGCCGCCCAGAGCGGACGCTTCGGTTGGACACCGGCCCTGCTCCCCGCCGCGACTGCCTGCGCCGCTGTTGGATACGCCCGGCTGCAACACATTCCCGTCCGATCCCGAACGGTCGATTTGACGTCGATCAGCACCGGACTGCTCCTGGGCTGGACCGTCCTGGCGAGCGCCGTGAACGTCGCCGCGGGGGCCCTCGTCGCCGGGGCGGACAAGACGTCGCCGCGAACCGTCGCAAGCTCCGCAGCGGGGTTGCTCGCGGTCTCCGGCGCAGTGGCAGCGGCGGCCGCCGGCGGCGACCGCGGATGGCTGCCGCTGGCCGCAGCTTCGGGTTGGGGCCTGGCCACCACGGCGGTCACGACCGGCAGACCCAAGGGGGTACGCGCAGCCGCAGCGCTCGGCGCGGCCGGTGTCGCGGCGATCGCCCTGAGGAAAAGCCTGAGCCGACGCACGCCTGGGCCGGCCCGGAAGCGCGTCTAGCCCGTCGGCTCCCGCACCGGTAGGTCGAGTTGATCAGCCGCCTTCGACGGTTGCGCGGCTCCTCTTCCGGCGCCGCCGGCGGTTCGGCGCGGCTGGCGGTTCGGCGCGGCTGGCGGTTCGGCGCGGCCGGCGGGCTCACGATGATTCGTCCACCAGCGGACCCGATCCGAGCCTCGACAACTCCTTCCAGCGGGAGCCCGCCGGAATTCGGTGGGACGCGAGCCCGGTATTCCCTACGCTGGCGCCCGTGTCAACGATGGTCACCTGGGCGCCCCTGCCGTTCGACGACGAGGATGCACTCGTCTCCCTGGCCGCGCGCTGTCTAGCCGCCGACGGCGGGCTCCCGCTCGCCGCCGATCCAGCCTTCATGCGCCCACGGTGGCACGCCCCCGGCACCACCACCATCCAAGGCCGAGACCACGACGGCCGCCTCGTAGCCGCCGGTGCCGTACGCCCCACGCCCGCAACCGGTGGCGTCACCTTCTGCGGCCTGGTCGACCCCGAGGTCCGGGGCCGGGGGATCGGCTCTCACCTGCTCACCTGGGGCCTGGACCAGGACCAGCCCGTCACCGTCGAGACCGAGTCGCTGACCGGCCCGGCCGAGGAGCTCTTCGCCGCCCGTGGACTCCGGCAGGTCTTCGCCGAGGACGTCATGCGCATCGACCTCGCTGACGGCGTACCGGATGCGTCCTGGCCTGCCGGCACCCAGCTTGCCGCCTGGTCCGAAGCGCATGCGCCGCGCTTTCACGATGCTTATGCGGCCGCTTTCCGGGACCGGCCCGGCTTCCCCGGGTGGACCGCCGACGAGTGGATCGCCGACCTCACCGAGGACGAGGACTTCCGGCCGCAGTGGTCTGTGCTGGCGACCCTGCCCGACCTGGGCGACGCCGGGTTCGTCACCGCCGCGGTCGACTGGATCGTGCAGGTCGGGGTCGTGCCCGCCGCCCGGGGCCGCGGGCTCGGGGGAGCACTCGTCGCGGAGGCCCTGCGGCGGATGCGCGCCGACGGCGCGACCCACGCCTGGCTGGACGTCAACGTCGACAACCCGGCGGTACGGCTCTACCGCAAGCTCGGCTTCGAGCACCGGGGACGGCGGGCGCGCTACCGGCTCGGTTAGGCCGGCACGTCGTTGAAGTGTTCGACCAGCGGCGGCTTGGCGAAGTACGGGCCGATCAGCGCCCGCCACTGGTCGAAGCGGTCCGAGTTGCGGAAGTTCTCCTCGTGGGCCTCGATCGACTCCCACTCCACCAGCAGGACGAAGCGGGACGGTGATTCCACGCCGTGGGTCATCCGGACCGAGTGGCAGCCTTCGGTGCCCGCCAGGATCGGGTGGGCTTTGCCGTACGCCGCGGCGAACTGCTCTTCCTGACCGGGGGAGACGTCGATCAAGGCGACTTCGAGAATCATGCTCCGCAGCATGCCACAGCAGGAGAACTAGCCTCCTAGGATGCGGTAGAGGCTGTGCGGGTGGGTGTCTGAAACGTCGGCAGGTGCAGGGGTGTGTCCGGTTCGCGGGGAAAAGATGGCGAGAGCCTCGACACGGATAGCCGGGGTGATGTGCGAATCGGGCCGCCGATGCGACACAATGGCGGCGTAGGAGGGGAGTATTCCTCTGCGCCGGTCTCGTCAACACGGTTTTCACCCCTCGGGGTGAGCCCGGGGCCGGCGGTCGTCGCCCAGCCGGGCGCCGGCGGAAGAGACCTCCGACAGTCGCACGTCGCTGTCACCGCTTCAGTCCGGGGCGGGAGCAGCGATGAACCGTGTCTGCCGGAGGTTCCCGTTGAATGTTTCCGCCTGGGTCTGGGTCATCACCCTCGTTGCCCTGGTCGTTGTCCTTGCCGTTGATCTCCTGATCGTCGGCCGGCGACCGCACGAGCCCAGCATGCGCGAGGCAGGCGGCTGGGTCGCCTTCTATGTCACGCTGGCCCTCGCCTTCGGGGTGGGCGTGTGGGTCGCCTGGGGTGGTCAGGCCGCCGGCGAGTTCTACACAGGCTGGCTGACCGAATACAGCCTCTCGGTCGACAACCTCTTCGTCTTCGTGATCATCATGGCGCGCTTCGCGGTGCCCCGGCAGTTCCAGCAGAAGGTGCTGCTCATCGGCATCGTGCTGGCGCTGGTCATGCGGGGCGCGTTCATCGCCGCCGGCGCCGCTCTGATCGCGCAGTTCTCCTGGGTCTTCTACATCTTCGGCGCGTTCCTCGTCTACACCGCCGTCACGCTGCTCAAGCAGGGTGAGAACGACGAGGACGACTTCAAGGAGAACCTGCTCATCCGGTGGAGCAAGCGCGCGCTGCCGATCTCCTCGTCGTTCGACAGCGGCAAGATGACGGTGGTGACCGAGGCCGGCAAGCGGCTGTTCACGCCGATGCTCATCGTCATGATCGCGATCGGCACCACCGACCTGATCTTCGCGCTCGACTCGATCCCGGCGATCTTCGGCATCACCAAGGAGCCGTACCTCGTCTTCACCGCGAACGTCTTCGCGCTGATGGGCCTGCGCCAGCTGTACTTCCTGCTCGGTGGCCTGCTGGAGCGGCTGGTCTACCTCAACATCGGGCTGGCGTTCGTGCTCGCCTTCATCGGCGTCAAGCTGTTCCTCGAGGCGCTGCACACCAACGCGCTGGGCTTCATCAACGGTGGCGAGGGCGTGCACTGGGCGCCGGAGATCCCGATCTGGCTGTCGCTGCTGGTCATCCTGGGCACGCTGGGCATCGCCACGGTCGCGAGCCTGCTCAAGTCGTCGCGTGACAAAAGGAAAGAACTGATCAAGGCCTGAGCAAGGCAAAAGCCGGGGGTACGCGTGGTGCGTACCCCCGGCTTTTTTGTCTGTCCGTCAGCCCTGGTGCTTGCGGCGGGCCGCCGCCCGGCCGCGGACCTGCTGGTCGAGCACGACCTTGCGGATCCGTACGGCCGCCGGGGTCACCTCGACGCACTCGTCCTCGCGGCAGAATTCGAGCGCCTGCTCCAGCGACAGCTTGCGCGGCGGGATCAGCTTCTCGGTCTCGTCGGAGGTCGACTGACGCATGTTCGTCAGCTTCTTCTCCTTGGTGATGTTGACGTCCATGTCGTCCTGGCGGGAGTTCTCGCCGACGATCATGCCTTCGTAGACCTCGGTGGTCGGCTCCACGAAGAGCTGGCCGCGCTCCTGCAGGTTGGTCATCGCGAACGCGGTCACCACACCCGCCCGGTCGGCCACCAGCGAACCGTTCTGCCGGGTGCGCAGCTCGCCGAACCACGGCTCGTAGTCCTCGAAGATGTGGTGCATGATGCCGGTGCCGCGGGTCTCGGTGAGGAACTCGGTCCGGAAGCCGATCAGGCCACGGGCCGGGACCAGCCACTCCATCCGCAGCCAGCCGGTGCCGTGGTTGATCAGCTCTTCCATCCGGCCCTTGCGGGTGGACAGCAGCGTCGTGATGGCGCCCATGTATTCGTCCGGGGCGTCGATGGTCAGGCGCTCGACCGGCTCGTGGATCTTGCCGTCGATCGTCTTGGTGACCACCTGCGGCTTGCCGACGGTCAGCTCGTACGACTCGCGGCGCATCTGCTCGACCAGGATCGCCAGGGCCAGCTCGCCGCGGCCCTGCACCTCCCAGGCGTCCGGGCGCTCGGTCGGCAGCACCCGCAGCGAGACGTTACCGATCATCTCGCGGTCGAGGCGGTCCTTGACCATGCGGGCGGTCACCTTGCCGCCCTTGACCTTGCCGACCAGCGGCGAGGTGTTGGTGCCCAGGACCATGGAGATGGCCGGCTCGTCGACGCTGATCAGCGGCAGCGGGATCGGGTTCTCCGCGTCGGCCAGGGTCTCGCCGATCATGATGTCGGCGATGCCCGCGACGGCCATGATGTCGCCGGGGCCGGCGCTCTCGGCCGGCTTGCGCTCCAGGCCCTCGGTGATCAGCAGCTCGGAGATGCGCACGTTGCTGATCGTGCCGTCGGTCTTGCACCAGGCCACGGTCTGGCCCTTGCGGATCGTGCCCTCGTGCACCCGGCACAGCGCGAGCCGGCCGAGGAAGTTGGAGGCGTCGAGGTTGACGACGTGCGCCTGCAGCGGCGCGCCCTCGGTGTAGGTGGGGGCCGGGATGGTGTCCAGGATCGTGCTGAACAGCACCTCGAGGTCGGTGCTGTCCTCCGGGATCGTGCCGTCCTTCGGCTGGGTCAGGGAGGCGATGCCGTCGCGCGCGCACGCGTAGACGATCGGGAACTCGATCTGGTGCTCGTCGGCGTCGAGGTCGAGGAAGAGCTCGTACGTCTCGTCGACGACCTCCTTGATCCGGGCGTCGGGCCGGTCCACCTTGTTGATGATCAGGATGATCGGCAGCTTGGCCTGGAGCGCCTTGCGGAGCACGAAGCGGGTCTGCGGGAGCGGGCCCTCGGAGGCGTCGACGAGCAGGGCGACGCCGTCGACCATGGTGAGGCCGCGCTCGACCTCACCGCCGAAGTCGGCGTGGCCGGGGGTGTCGATGATGTTGATCGTGACGGGCTCGCCGTCGGCGGGCTTGTAGCTGATCGCCGTGTTCTTGGCGAGAATGGTGATGCCCTTTTCCCGCTCCAGGTCCATGGAGTCCATGGCGCGGTCGGCCATCTCGCCCCGTGCGTGGGACTGGCTCCCCTGGCGCAGCATGGCGTCGACCAGGGTGGTTTTGCCATGGTCGACGTGGGCGATGATGGCGACGTTGCGTAGGTCGGTGCGGGTCTGCATATCACCATTGTCCCCGGTCTTTGTTGCGGTGACGCTCCGGGGTCACAACCCGGAACCGGTGTCGGACCTCGTCCCTGATGGGCATTTTGTCGGGCGGCACGGGCGGCGGACCGCTGCTAGCGTTCGGGCGTCGTCTCCAGGCACCGGGAAGGACTTCGTCGATGAACCGCAGGCTTCTCCTGTTCGTCGCGGCCCTGGTCGGGTTGCTGGTGGTGAGCGGTTGCGGGCTCGGCGGCCAGAAGCAGCAGCCGGTCACGGTGGCGGCGCAGCCCACGGCCTCGGTGCCGGAGAACATCGTCGACCCGGTGCTCGAGGACGAGGAGCCCAGCCCGGAGCCGACCACGGCCAAGCCCAAGCCGAAAAAGAGCACGGCCAAGCCCAAGGCCACCCCGACCGAGGACCCGAACAACTTCCAGCTGCCCGCCTGCGCCGAGCGCGACGGCAAGGAGATGTCCAAGGCCAAGGCCAAGACGGCGCTGAAGGCCGCGGCCGGCAAGACGTACTGGCCGGGGTCCGCGCCGCAGCTCAAGGTGCCGAGCCGGCTGGTCCTGGTCACCGCCTGGCACGAGAGCGGCTGGACCTCGAACTACGTGAACTGCGACGGCGGCCGGGGCCTGATGCAGGTGATGCCGGACACCGAGGCGTTCATCAACCAGCGTTTCGAGAAGTCGTACACGGCCGAGGACTACAAGCAGAACGCGGTGCTCGGCGCCAACTACCTGGCCTGGCTGACCAAGGCGTTCGGCGACTCGTACTTCAAGGGCAAGTACGACCTGAGCACCAAGAAGTGCAAGAGCCACTCCAGCCTGTGCCTGCTCAACATGGTGATCGCGGGCTACAACATGGGCCGCGGGGCGGTCGACGAGGCGTACGCGCGCAAGGAGCTCCCCAACCAGCAGTACGTGGACGTCACCCGTTCGCTGATGAAGTCCTGCTACTGCGACCGCTACTAGCCGACCGGGTCGCCGGGCACCGCAGGGGCCGAGCTACACTAGTCGGCGGAACCCGAGACTGTGCCCGCCGCTTTGACCCATTCTCGAGCGCGGTAGTAAGGTCTCGGGGTTGTCGTGCGTTGATGATGCTGGCGAGCTCCTGATGTAGGTTCGTGCAGCACACACTAAGGAGCTTTTGCGTAATGCCGCCCAAGAAAAAGACCCATGAGGTAACCCTCGCGCTTGAGGCGGGTAACGCCGCGATGGTCGACCTCGGCAAGATGCTCGGCCCGACCGGCGCCAACATGCGTGCCGTCAAGGTCGAGTACGACGAGGCGACGTCGAAGCAGCGTGGCGAGATCATCCCGGTCGTCGTGTCGGTCTACGAGGACCGCAGCCACACGCTGACCTACAAGACTCCGCCGACGAGCTTCCTGATCCGCAAGGCTCTGGGCATCCAGTCGGGCGCGTCCAACCCGCTGACCCAGACCGTGGGCACGCTCAGCGCCGACCAGATCAAGCAGATCGCCGAGCGCAAGCTCCCCGACCTGAACGCGAACGACGTCGACGCCGCGGTGAAGGTCGTCGCCGGCACCGCGCGCTCGATGGGCGTCAAGGTCGCCGAGTAAGTCTCGTAAGCACCAGAACGGCGCGGGTCCCGATCGGGGCCCGCGCCGTTTTTCATGCCTCTTTGCCGACGACCTCGTCGATGAGGCCGTAGTCGCGGGCCTCGGCCGCGCTGAGCACCCGCCCGGCGGACAGGTCGTCCTCGATCCTGCTGCGGGTCTGGCCGGTCACCTCGACCAGGCGCAGCACGACCTCCTCCAGCTCACGCAGGTGCTGCCCGGCGGCCGCGGCCACCTCGTCGGCGGTGCCGGTGACCCCGGCCGCGCGGGGCTCGGCCAGCTTGAAGCGGGCATGCCGGTACGCGGAGCGGCGCTCGGCGGCGGCCAGCACCGCGAGCACGGCCCCGCCGGCCTCGGAGGTCACCACCGCGTGCACGGGCGCGGCCATGGCGTCCATGACGTCGATGACGGCGTGCGCCGCGTTCAGGTCACCGCCGGAGCTGGCCACGTGCAGCTGGATCGGTTCCGGCCCGGCCGCGTCCAGGGTGAGCAGGGCGGCGGCGATCCCCGAGGCGGCCTGCCCGGTGAGCGGGCCCCGGATCATCACGATGCGCTGGTCGAAGAGGCGTTCCTCGAGCCAGCCGGGAAGGGCGGGACCGCCGCCCGGCCACTGCTCGGGTGGGGGAGGAGGACTGGAAGGTTGCCATCGCAGATCGGGTGTCACCGGACCTCCGCGCGTCGAGGGGTGTTCCGAGTCTAGGGACGCGCGCACCGGATGGGGGAACGGTTCAGCCGTGGGCGGACGGCGCATTGCCCGCGGCTGCCCGGAGTGCTTGCATGGACACCATGTGACCCGCCGCACACCAGGAGTTGTGATGTCCGAACCGCTGCAGCTGGACCCCGCCACGACGGCACTCGTGCTGATCGAGTATCAGAACGAGTTCGTCTCGGAGGGCGGCGTGCTGCACAACGCCGTCGCGCCGGTGATGGACAAGACCGGGATGCTGGCCAACACGATCGCCCTGGTCGACGCGGCCCGCGCGGCCGGCGTGACGATCATGCACGCGCCGATCACGTTCGCGCCGGGCTATGGCGAGCTGTCGCGGCACCCGTACGGGATCCTCAAGGGAGTCGTGGACGGCAACGCCTTCGTCAAGGGCACCTGGGGCGCGGCGATCGTCGAGGACCTGACCCCGGCCGAGGGCGACATCCTCATCGAGGGCAAACGCGGCCTGGACACGTTCGCCAGCACGAACCTGGACTTCATCCTGCGCTCGCGCGGCATCTCGACGGTGATCCTGGCCGGCTTCCTGACCAACTGCTGCGTGGAGTCCACGATGCGCAGCGCGTACGAGAACGGCTACCGCGTCATCACCCTGACCGACTGCACGGCGGCGACCTCGGCGGAGGAACACGACAACGCGATCGCGTACGACTACCCGATGTTCTCCCTGCCGATGGAGTCGACCAGACTCACCGCCGCCCTCTGAGCCTCACCAGCCGCGCTCGCGCCATTCCGGCAGGTGGGGGCGTTCGTTGCCCAGGGTCGAGTCCTTGCCGTGGCCGGGGTAGAACCAGGTGTCGTCGCCCAGGCGGTTGAACAGCTTGGTCTCCACGTCACCGATCAGCGACGCGAAGTTCTTCTTGTCGCCGCGGGTGTTGCCCACGCCGCCCGGGAACAGGCTGTCGCCGGTCCACAGGTGGGTGATGCCGTCCGGCTCGCGGTAGAGCAGCACGATCGAGCCCGGCGTGTGCCCCACCACGTGGATCACCTCCAGCGTGCAGTCGCCCACCGCGATGGTGTCGCCGTCGCGGACCGTACGGGTCACCACCGGGATCGCCTCGGCGTCGTCGGCGCCCGCGATCGATTCCGCGCCGGTGGCCTTGATCACCTGCTGGAGGGCGCCGGTGTGGTCCGGGTGGCGGTGGGTGGTCACGACCGCCGTGAGGCCGGCCGGGCCGATCAGCTCCAGCAGGGTGTCCGCGTCGTTGGCGGCGTCGATCAGCACCTGCGTGCCGTCGGCCCGGCAGGTCAGCAGGTACGCGTTGTTGTCCATCGGGCCCACCGACACCTTGCGGACGGTCAGGCCGGTGAGCTCGCGCTCGGCCGGCCGGCCGCCGCGGGTCACGTCTCCGGTGTAGGACATGTCACTTCCACCTCGGGGGCTCGGGCAGTGCGCCGTCCGGCGACACCGTGAGGTCGCTGCCGTCGGCCCGGCCGGCCAGCCACGCCGCGATCGAGCGGGTCGGGCCGCTGATCTCCGGGGCGCCGTCCGGGTTGCCGATGGTCAGCGTGTGCTCGACGCCCTGCGGGCGCAGCACCAGGTCGAGGTCCTGGATGTTGGTGACGATCTCGCGCAGCAGGCGCAGCGCGAACGCGTCCGACCAGTCCTCGGGGCTGTAGCCGCGGCCCAGGTCGACGTGGTGCACCTCGACCTCGCGCAGCCGGGCCCACGGCACCGCGGCCGCGGACGCTCCGGTCGGGGCCAGGAAGAACGTCCACGCCTCGGCCGGCATCGCCGCGGCCGCGTCGGCGAGGCGTTCGTGGGCCTCGCGCAGGTCGGCGATCTGCACGGCCACCGGCCGGTCGGCGCCGGCGTCGATGCCGTCCGCGCGGGCC
>NZ_JBEZGQ010000135.1:0-13104 GCF_040650095.1 Actinoplanes sp. NPDC048791
CGTGCCCCCCGCCGGCGCGCCGGGCCCGCTCGGCGGCGACGCCGGCCTCGTGCGAGAGCCGGGCCACCTCGGCGCGGCTGCTCTCCAGCTCGGCGATGAGTGCCGCCCGTTCCTTGCTCTGCTCGACCACCCGGTGGATCCACACCCCGAGCCAGACCGCGGCGGCCGACGTCGTGGCGGAGATCGGGGCGACGTGGGTGAGGAAGTACCAGTCGACCCCGTCGTCGGTGAGGGCGCCGACGAGCGGAAGCAGGTTGGCGCAGACGACCGCGACGACAGCCGGGCGGATCTCCAGCACCAGGAAGATCAGCGGGCAGAGCGCGAAGAGCAGGTAGCTGACGGTGGAGACCGCGACCGTGCCGACCGCGAAGACGACCAGCACGATCACGACGAACGGCAGGCCGGCCTGCCCGCGCCGCCCCCACAGCCCGTAGAGCAGGGCGATCACCGCGATGGCGCCGACCGCGACGGCCCGGCGCCCGGTGCCGGTCCCGGACTGGCCGAGCACCGCCGCCGCCACCGCGAGGGCGACGACGGCGTAGAAGGTCGCCCAGGCCCGGGAGTACCGCGCGATGGGCTCCCCCGGGCCGGCCGGCTGCTCGATCATGCGTCGCGGGTGTTGGTCCAGCGGAAGGTGATCAGGCACAGCACTGATCCGATCACACACCAGGCGAGCAGCACCAAGGCGATCCGGCCGTGCTCCCAGGCGCCGCCCGCCTCGAACCCGACCGCGGAGTCCGGCAGGAAGACCGACCGGAAGCCCTGGGCCATCCACTTCACCGGGAAGACCGACGCCACCGTGATCATCCAGCCGGGCAGCTGAGTGATCGGATGGATGAACACCCCGGACAGGAACTGGAGGGCGACCACCGGCACGTTGAGCACGGCTCCCGCGGTCCTCGCCGAACGGACCAGGGCGCTCGCGGCGATGCCGAGCAGCCCGCAGGCGATGACGGAGAGCACGAAGAGCCAGCCGAAGGTGAACCAGCGCCCGGCATCGGTGGGCAGCGGCAGATCGAAGAACAGCACCCCGACGCCGAGCAGCACGACGACCTCGGCGGCGGTCAGGACGGCAACCATGATCAGCTTGCCGAGGAAGTACGCGGTGGCGGTGACGGGCGTGCCCCGCAGCCGCTTGAGCGTGCCGTCCTCCCGGTCGGTGGCGATCCCGACGCCCATGGTGATGAACGCGGTGGCGACGACCCCGTACGCGATCATGCTGGCGGAGAAGACCCGGGCGGCGCTGAGCCCGGGGTGGTCGTAGTCGTCGGCGAAGATCGTGCCGAAGAGCAGCAGGAGCAGGGCGGGGAAGAGAAAACTGAAGATGACGGCGGTGCGGTCGCGGAAGAACTGCAGGATCTCGACCCAGCCCCGGCTGAGCCCCATCCGCGCGGTCGAGGGAAGGGCGGTGTCGGTGGTGGTCATCGCTGCTCTCCGATCAGGGTCAGGTAGGTGTCCTCGAGGCTGGGGCGGGTGACGGTCAGGCTGGTCAGGTCGACGCCGGCCGCGGTGAGCCGGGTGATCAGCGCGGCGGGGTCGGTGGTCTGCTCGGACTCCCGGCCGTTCGGCCCGGCCCACTCGACCGTGGCGCCGGCGCCGGCCCGGCCGCCGAGCGTGGCCGGGGTGCCCTCGGCCACCAGGGTGCCGGCGGCGATGACGGCCAGCCGGTCGGCGAGCGCCTCGGCCTCGTCGAGGTAGTGGGTGGTGAGCAGGATGGTGGTGCCCTCGGCGGCGAGCGCCCGGACCAGCTGCCAGAACTGCCGCCGCGCCTGCGGGTCGAAGCCGGTGGTGGGCTCGTCGAGGAACACGACCTCGGGCCGGCCGACGATGCCGAGCGCGACGTCGAGGCGGCGGCGCTGACCGCCGGACAGGGCCCGTACCTTGGTCCTGGCTTTGTCGGAGAGTCCGACCAGCTCGATGACCTCGGCGGCGGACCGCGGCCGGGGATAGAAGCCGGCGATGTGCCGGACGGTCTCGGCGACGGTGAGATCGGCGGCGTCGGTGGCCGACTGCAGCACGATGCCGATCCGGGCCCGCCAGGCCCGCCCGCCGGTGGCCGGATCCTGCCCGAGCACCCGGACGTCGCCGGAATCCCGCTTACGGTGCCCCTCGAGAATCTCCACGGTGGTGGTCTTCCCGGCGCCGTTGGGGCCGAGCAGGGCGAACACCTCACCGTGCGGAACGGAAAGATCAATACCCGCGACCGCGGGACGGGAGCCGTACGTCTTGCGGAGGCTGGTGACCTCGATCGCTGTCATGCATAGGAGCTTGTCGAAGGAAGGGGTCCGGCCGGGACGACCGCCCGGCTGTCACCCGGTGTCCACCGATCGACGGACAGCGCACCTCGCCCTGCCGGGATTGCCCCGTTACTCCCAGCGGAACTTGCGGGCGGCCGCGGTGAGCGCGACCGCGGCCCAGAGGGTGAGGCTGAGCCAGATGCTCGCCGGCACCGCGGTGCCGCTCGTGAGGGTGTCGCGCAGCGCTTCGGCGTGCGCCGCCAGCGGCAGCAGGAAGTGCCCGGCCGTGCCGAGGTCCGGCGCCGCGAACATGATCCCGCCCGCGGCCAGCATGAGCACATAGATCAGGGTGGCCGCGGCGGTGGTCGTCTCGGGCCGCAACACGCTGGCGATGAGCAGGGCCAGGCCACAGTAGGCAGCGGTGGCGAGCACGGTCACGCCGATGGCGGGCAGGACGTGGGAGAGCTCGGGCCGCCAGCCGACCACGACGCCGACCACAGCAAGGGCGAGCACCTGCAGCGCGACCAGGCAGAGGATCGCGGCGGTCTTGGAGAAGAGCAGGCCGGGGCGGGTCAGCGGGGAGGCCCCGAGGCGTTTCAGGACGCCGTAGCTGCGTTCGTAACCGGTGGTGATCGCCTGGCCGGTGAAGGCCGTCGACATCACCGTCAGGGCCAGCACGCCGGGGACGACAAAACCGAGGCGGTCGTCGCCGGGGACGTTGGTGGCGTTGGTCAGGCCGGCACCGAGCAGCACCAACAGGGGTACGCCCATGGCGAGCACCACGGCCTCACCACGGCGGGCGGTCAGCAGCAACTCCATGCGTACCTGCTGGCGGAGGATCGCCCGCATCGGCGCCCGGCCGGGGGCGGGAGTGAACGTGCCGGCGTCGGTGCTCATCGCCCAGCTCCAGGAATTGTCGCGGTCGGGCGGGTCATCGGGTGGCTCCGGCGGTCAGGGCCAGGTAGACGTCTTCCAGGGTGCGGCGGCGGGTGTTGACCGCGGTCACCTGGGCTCCGGCCGTGGCGAACCAGCCGAGCACCGCGGCGATGGCTTCGGTGTCGAGGGCGCCGGCGATCGCGTACTCGCCCGGGTTGTCCTCGGTGACCTTGGCGTCCAGGCGGGCGGCGAGGTCGGCGACCGGGAGGGCGGGGTCCGCGCGCACCTGGAGGAGGTCGATGCCGGCCGCGGCCGTGAGCTCCGCCGGCGTGCCGGTGGCGGCGACCACGCCGTTGTCCATGATGACCACGTGGTCGGCAAGGCTCTCGGCCTCGTCGAGCAGGTGCGTGGTGAGCAGGACCGAGACGCCGTCGGTGCGCAGGCTCTCGACGAGCTCCCAGGTGGTCTGGCGGGCGCCGACGTCCATGCCCGCGGTGGGCTCGTCGAGGAAGACCAGCTCGGGCCGGCCCACGAGCGCGACGGCCAGGGACAGCCGCTGCTGCTCGCCGCCGGAGAGCCGGCGGAACGTGGTCTTGGCGAACTTCCGCAGCCCGAGCCGGTCGAGCAGCATGTCGGTGTCGAGCGGATGCGCGGCGAAGGAGGCGAAGAGCCGGAGGATGTCACCGGCGGTCGCCCAGGGATAGACACCGCCGGACTGCAGCATGATGCCGAGCCGCGGCATCAGCTCGTCGTGATCGGCGACCGGGTCGAGCCCGAGCACCCGGGCGGACCCGGCGTCGGGCGCCCGGAAGCCCTCACAGACCTGGAGCAAGCTGGTCTTACCGGCGCCGTTGTTGCCGAGCAGGGCCAGGATCGCGCCGCGCGGCACGGTCAGCGAAACGCCGTCGACGGCAACGACATCGCCGTACTTCACGACGACGTCCTGCACCTCGACGGCTGCCTCACGCATGCCGAAACTGTACTGGCTGGCCGGTCCGCGGCTCCCGCCTGTCCACAGCGGTGTGGCCCAGGCCGCGCCGGGCCGGCCTCTTTCCGAGCGAGAACCGCAGGTCGCGGAGCGGCTGGTCGGCGGTGGTATGTGAGTGTTTCCGAACGGTTTGGCGGCGGGCGGACGATTCGCTACGCTGGTGCTGGGAGCGCTCCCACCGCTCTCGGGCACTGCGGGGGCAGGCCGCCGGTCCGGTACCGGTTCCCCCCGGCAAGCCTGCGGCGTCACGCAGGCACCGGATCGGCGGCCTGACGCTCACTCGATGCGGTGGGAGCCTCCCGCTCTGCTGCCCTCCCGGCTTGAGCCGGTCGGTAGGGTGCTGCGCATGACTGGCTCGGCCACTGCGGTGGAGATCTACACCGACGGCGCCTGTATCCCCAATCCCGGACCCGGCGGCTGGGGTGCCGTGCTGCGCTGGGGCTCCAGCGAGAAGGACCTCTGCGGCGGCGAGGCCTCCTCCACGACCAACAACCGGATGGAGCTCATGGCCCCCATCCAGGCGCTGGAGAGCTTGACCCGCGCGCCGCTGGCCGTGCTGCTCTACACCGACAGCATCTACGTGCGGGACGGCATCACGAAGTGGATGCCCCGCTGGAAGGCCAACGGCTGGCTCACCTCGGCCAAGCAGCCGGTCAAGAACGTCGACCTGTGGCAGCGCCTCGAAGCGGCCGTGTCCCGGCACGACGTGCAGTGGCACTGGGTCAAGGGCCACGCCGGTCATCCCGAGAACGAGCGCGCCGACCGGCTCGCCGCGCGCGGCCTGCAGGAAGCCATCGCTGCCCGCTGAGCACTAGCTCACCTCAGGGCTCAACTGCTGGAGAACCCGCAGGAAGACCCGCTTGTCCGCCGACGTCAGCCCGCCCAGCAACTGCTCCTCGGCGGCCCGGATGCCGGTTCTCACGGACGCGTACAGCTGCCGACCGGCCGGCGTCAGCCGCAGCAGCCGTACCCGTCGGTCCTCGGGGTCCGGCTCGCGCTCGATCAGAGCGCGTTCCTGCAGCTCGTCGAGGGTCCCGATGATCCGGGTCTTGTCCGCGCCGATGGCGCGCGCGAGCGCCGCCTGGGTGCGCATCGGCTCGTCGGCCAGGGCGCTGAGCACGACGTAGCCCCACATCGACACGTCGTGAGCGGCGAGCACCGGCCGCTCGGCCGCGATCAGCGCGCGGCCGAGCCGCACGACCATCGCGCCGAGATCGGGTCGGTCGCGGTCCGGGTCGGGCACGGCCGAGAACATACACCTTGACAAATCATGTACGCCCGCAGATCGTAAGCACATGCATACTATTGACCTCCTCGCCACCCACGCGCGAGCTGTCCGGGCGACCGTGCCGATCGTCGCGCGGGTCCGGCCGCCGGACTTGTCACTGCCGACGCCGTGCGCGGAATGGAACCTCGGCCACCTGCTCGCCCACATGATCGCCCAGCACCGCGGTTTCGCCGCAGCAGCCGCAGGCCACGGCGGTGATCTCGACCTCTGGCAGCCCCGCCCGCCGGACGACGACGTCACCCGTGAGTACGCGGAAGCAGCCGAGTCCGTCATCGCGGCGTTCGCCCGACCAGACGTGGCCGAACGCGGCTTCCTGCTGCCCGAGATCACGCCACAGCCGATTCCCGGCCGGCTCGCGATCGGGTTTCACCTCGTCGACTACGTCGTGCACGGCTGGGACGTCGCGCGGACGCTCGGCATCGCGTACGAGTTGCCGCCGGACGTGCTCGCCGCGGCCCTGCCCATCGCGGAGGCCGTGCCCGCCGGCGAAGCCCGGCTGGCGCCCGGAGCGGCCTTCGCGCCGCCGCTTCCGGACCCCGGTCAGGATCCGCTGGATCGCATCCTCGCCCTGCTCGGACGCGATCCGGGCCAGAATGTCGTACCGCGCCGCTAGCGTCCCGGACCATGAATCAGCGGTCGTCCGGGATGATCACGCCCTTCGCGATCAGGGCCGGTGACGAGGCCCTCGCCGACCTGCGGGAGCGGCTACGGCGGACGCGCTGGCCCGAGCCGGCCACCGCCGGCGGCTGGGCGCAGGGGGTGCCACTGGCGGAGCTGCAGGCGCTCTGCGGCTATTGGGCCGATGGTTACGACTGGCCGGCGGCCGAGGCCCGGCTCAACCGGATGCCCCAGTTCCGGACGACCGTCGACGGCCTCGGCATCCACTTCGGGCATGCCCGGTCGCCGCATCCCGAAGCCGTGCCGCTGGTGCTCACGCACGGCTGGCCGGGCTCGATCGCCGAGTTCACCAAGGTGATCGGCCCGCTCACCGATCCGGTCGCGCACGGCGGCGAGGCGACGGACGCCTTCCACGTGGTGTGTCCATCCTTGCCGGGGTACGGGTTCAGCGACCGTCCCGCCGAACCGGGCTGGACAGTGGAACGGACAGCCGCGGCCTGGGTGCAGCTCATGGAGCGACTGGGCTATCCGCGTTTCGTGGCCGCGGGTCACGACTGGGGCACCAGCATCAGCACGAGCATCGCCCAGCAGCATCCCGAGCAGGTCCTGGGCATCCACGTCATGCCCCCACTGGTGGCGCCGGACCCGGCGACGTTCGAAGCGCTCACCAAGGCGGAGGTGGCGGCCCTGCGCGACCTCGAAGCCTCGGGCGACAGCGGCGACGGCTACTCACTGGAGCAGTCGACGAGGCCGCAGACCATCGGCTACGGGCTGGTCGACTCGCCGGCCGCGCTGGCCGCCTGGATCATCGAGAAGTTCCAGGCCTGGACGGACTGCGACGGTGACCTGTCCACGGTGCTCACCCGAGACGAGCTGCTCGACAATCTGACGCTCTACTGGCTCCCCGGGACTGGCGCCTCGGCGGCCAGGCTCTACTGGGAGAGCTTCCGGGCAGTTCAGGCGCGGTTCCGCACCGGCACCACGGACGTGGTCGAGGTGCCGACGGCCTGCTCGGTGTTCCCGAAGGAGAACCCGCGACCGTCGCGCCGGTGGGCCGAGAAGCGTTTCCGGGACATCCGCTACTGGGGCGAGCCGGCCCGGGGCGGGCACTTCGCGGCCTTCGAGCAGCCGGCGCTGTTCGTCGCGGAGCTGCGGGCCGGATGGCGGGCGATGCGGCTGGGCGGCTGATCGCTCTGCGCAGGCCGCGGCGTCCCGGGCCTCACCGAATCGCCGGTGCGCAGGCCGCGGGCCATCGGGCGAACGGTCGCGGAGAGCAGCCGGAGGCTCCCTGGACACGCCGCCGCGCGCACAGGACGATGGGCGCGTGCCGCACATCAACCTGCCCGAACTGCCCGGCATGGTCGGGCTCCTGGTCCAATATCCGCACACTGCGGGCCCACTCAACGGCCTGGCCGATGCGCTGCTGCGGGGCCCGTCACCCCTGACGCCCGGCGAGCGGGAGACGATCGCCGCGTACGTCTCGAGCCGCAACGAGTGCACGTACTGCAGTGGGATCCACGGCGCGGTCGCCGCCCACCTGCTGCACCAGGAGGGCAAGACGGCCGAGCACGCGCAGACCGATCAGAAGATGCAGGCCCTGTTGTCGATCGCGGAGAAGGTACGGGTCGACGGCCGCAGCGTCAGCCCCGCGGACATCGACCTTGCCCGCGAGCACGGTGCCGACGACAAGACCATCCACGACACGGTGCTGATCGCGGCGGCCTTCTCGATGTTCAACCGCTACGTCGACGGTCTGGCCACCCTCGCCCCGCAGGAGCCCGAGGTGTACGCCCAGCACGCCAAGAACTTGGCCGAGGGTGGCTACCTCCGCTAGGGACGGGCGGCTTGCCACTCGGCGCGGGTCAGGGCGTACTCCACGTCACCCTGCTCGTCGCCGGGGATCCGCTCGGGCCAGTCCTGATGGAACGTGCGGACGTAGCGCAGGCCTGCCTTCTCCATGACGCGCCGCGAGCCGAGGTTCACGGCCAACGTCTCGGCGTAGACCCGTTCGACGCCGAGCTCGGTGAAGCCCTTGTGGATCAGCGCGACGCTGCCCTCGGTCGCGTAGCCCCTGCCCCAGAACTCGCGACGCAGGCGATAGCCCAGCTCAACCCCGGAGCCGGCGTCACCACCGGCGGGCGGGCCGTCCGGGCGCGCCCGGAAGTGAAACCAGCCGGCGAAGCGCCCGGATGCCTGCTCGACGGCGGCCCAGAAGCCGAACTGCTCGCCCCGCTCGTAATACGCCAGCCAGAACGGAAGCACCACGTCCCGGACCACTTCGAGCGGCGTCGCGCGGCCGCCCGTCAGGTAGCGCATCACGGCGGGATCGCTGTCCAGCTCGACGATGTGGCCGACATCGTCCGCGGTGAACTGGCGCAGCACCAGCCGCTCCGTCTCCAGGTAGACGCCCACGACCCCATCCTGACCTAACGGCTGGCCGGCGGGTCGGCGTCGGGCAGGCCGGCGACGTAGGCCGCGGCCACCCGCTTCGGCACCACCATGCGCCAGGCGTCGATCACCAGCTCCTCCATCTGGCGGTGGTCGAGCTCCGCCAGCCAGGCCTGGACCCACCGGAAGCGCATGTCGGTCGCCTTCGGCAGGTGGAAGACCTTCGGCTGGGACGCCACCAGGGACTCGCGCTCCTCCTTGGGGAAGCCGAAGCCCATGACTGTCTCATCGCGGGAGAACGCCACATAGACGATCTGTCCCACCCGGAACTTCACCCGGTCGTAGATCAGGTGCTCGGTAGTGCGGGGCAGCCGCAGGGCGACCTCGCGGACCTCCTGGACGGTGACCATGGCGCACCCTAACGCCGGGCTGTGACATTTCCCGGCGGGTCACGACTGGCGGGGGCGGGGCACCGACGGGGGCAGGCGGGTGGTGTCCTCGGAATCGTCGTCGTCGAGGATCGCCTCGCGCACCTTCGCCCGGGCGACGCGGTCCGGCGTCAGGCGGTAGGTGGGGGCCCGGACGAGTTCGTCGGGCACGAGGTGGCGGCCGCCGCCGGCGCTCTCGGTCTGGCCGGCGGAGGACGAGCGCCGCACGGTGGCCGACGGCGAGCCCTTTCCCGCGCTCGGCGATTCCGCCCCGGTGGGAGGCGAGCCCTCCTCCGCGAGCGGTGAACCCGTCGCTCCAGGGATTGAGCCCACCGCCGCGCTCGGTGAACCCGGCAACGAGCCTGCCGTGCGGGATGAACCCGGCGCTGCAGGCGAAGAGCTCGCCGTGCGGGGTGAACCCGGCGCTGCAGGCGAAGAGCTCGCCGTGCGGGGTGAACCCGGCCCCGCAAACGAGGATTCACGGCCGGCGGAAGGTGAGCTCGGACCCGCAACCGATGCGCCAGGCCCGCCGGCAGGCGAACTCTCCCCCAGGGCCGACGAACCCGTCTCGACGACCGGCGGATTCTTGCCGGAGCTTGATGAGCTCTTCGCCGCGGGAGACGGGCCCTTCCCCGTGGCGAAGGGACTGTTCCCCTGGCGCGGGGAGCTGTTCCGCGCAGGACCGGAGCCGTGCGCCAGCGGCGAAACCGTAGTAGGCGCCGGGAAACCGAAAGCGGCGGCTGAATCGGTCGCCGAGGGGGAGGCCGGCCACGGCGAGCCGGCGAGCGGACCCGACGAGGAAGCGGCCGGCGACGCCGAGCGGGACGAAGAGGAGGCGGAGCGGGACGAGCCGGCAGCAGCGCGGGCCGGGGAGCTGACGGCGGCCGGACGAAGATCTGGAGGCGGCGGCGTCACAGACGACGAGGCGGGCAGCAGAATCACCGACTGATCAGCTCGGGACGCGACGGCCGGCGACACGACCGCCGTACCGCGGACCGCCCGCCGGGGGCCGATCAACCGCGCCGCCAGGCTGAACACGCTGCGGGTCGCTGTGTCGTATCCGTCCCGGTAGGCCTCGTCGCGGTCCAGGACTGTGCGGTACCACTGGTGCAGGCGGCCGGCGGCGTATCCCACGCAGGCCGTGAACGCGGCCAGCAGTGTGATCAGGAGTGCGTCGTTTCCGGGCGCGGTCATGAACCGATTCTTGCCAAGGTATAGACCACTAGCTATAGCCCGTTCGACGTACCCCGATCGGTCGACAATCGTCAGCTATGTGTCGCAGCCCACGTCGCGATCTGGGCCCGGCGGGACGCCGAAAGCTTGGTCAAGATGTGCTCGACGTGCGCCGATACGGTTTTGGGCGAGATCGACAGCGCCGCGGCGATCTCGCGGTTGGTGGCGCCCTCCCCGATCAGGCCCGCCACCTCCCGCTCCCGCGCGGTGAGCTGCGGCAGGTTCGCACCCGACGGTCCCGGCCCAGACAGCGACGCACGCGACACGTCGCCGGCAGTCGCCGACGAAAGGGGCCGCTCAGGGGCAGCCACGGGCAGATTCCGCGACCCCGGCGCAGCCGCCGACGGACGCGACCACTCAACAGCAGACCCGGACGGACCAGACCGATCACCGGCAGCAGACCCGGACGCACCAGACCGGCCAAAGGCAGCCCGGGACGGCGTAAGCCGATCAAGAGCAGAGCCGGACGACGTAAGCCGACCAAGAGCAGAGCCGGACGACGTAAGCCGATCATGGGCAGTCACGGAGTGAGCAGGCCGATCACGGGCAACGGCGGACGGCGGCGAAGCGGCACCAGCAGGAATCAACACCACCGCCCCAGCCGCTTCAGCCTCCGCGGTCGCCTGGGCCGACAACCGCGCAGCATCCCCCGGCCGCCGCGACCGGTACGCACACCGCGCCTGATCAGCCACCGCCTGCGTACCCTCCCAGAACCGCCGCCGCCCCCGCCAGAACTCAGCCGCCCGCTCCAGTTCGACCCGCGCCTTCCCGGTCTGCCCCTCATGCAGATGCACCAGCCCGGCCCCATGATCAAGCGCCCCGAGCGTCCCCGGGATCTCCCGGTCCCGCAGCAGCTCCCCGGTGCGCCGCAGCCAGTCCCGCGCCCCGGTCAGGTCCTGTTTCGCCAGGTAAGCCCGCACCCCCGTCACCACGTACGGGAACGCATAAGCCGCATCCCGCACCTTGGCCGAAGCCTCGTAGCCGCGCTCGCACCACTCGATCGCCTCGGCCGGCTCGCCACGCAGCAGAGCGATCGACGCCAGGCCCCACCACGCCGGTGAGATGCGCTGGAGCTCCCCCATCGCTTGCCCGAGCGCCGCCGCCTCGCGCATGTAGTCATCGGCCGAGTCGAACGATCCCCGGCCCAGGGCCACATAGCCCAGCACGTGCAGCGCCGTGATCCGGGTGGTGATGCCCTGGCCGTCGGCCAGCGCCCGGGTGGCCCCCGCCTCGGCCGCCGGCCACGCCCCCTCGGCCCAGTCCACATGGGCCAGGTGCGCCGCCATGTAGTGCCGGTCGTTGAAGCGTTCCACCGAGTCCGCGTACTCGATGCCCTCGCTCAGCCATGACCGGGCCAGGTCGTACTCGACCAGCACCGACGCCGACGAGCCGATCATCCGGTAGCCGCGGGCGGCCTCCGCTTCCAGCCCGCCGCGGCGGGCCCGGCCGATCGCGTTCGCCAGCATCTGCCAGCCTTCGTGCATGCGGCCGGCGAAGACCAGGATCGAGCCGAGCGTGCCGCCGAGGTGGCAGCGCAGCGGATGATCACAGTCCTCCACCTTGAACGCCTCGGCCAGCACTCCCACCTCGGTGGCTTCCTCGAGCCGCCGGTCCAGCATGTAGGCCGCGGCCAGCGCCGCGTGCAGCCCGGCGCGGATCTCCTGGGCCGGCTCGTCGTCGCGTGACGCGATCAGGTCCAGGCCGTCGCGCAGCAGCCCGGTGCGTTCCTGCAGGCCCGCGCCGAGCAGATGCAGGACCGCGGCGAGTTGCGGTGCGACGGCGGCCGCGCTGAGCGCGTCCCCGGCCTCCAGACGCATCCGGTACGCCGTGAGCAGCCTCTCCGCGGCCTCACTGTTCTCGTCGACCGCCGCGAGTTCGCCACCCAGCGCGGTCAGCAACGCCGTCGACTCGTCCACCGGGAGGCCGGCCGGCGCTGTCCGCAACGCCCGCCGGTACAGCTCGACGGCCTCGCGGTGCGCGGACATGCGTACTGCCGCGGCCGCCGCGGTCAGCGCGTGCCGGTGGGCCTCGGCCGGGCGGTGTGCGCGTTCGTACTGGTCGCTCACGAAGGCGTCGGACAGCCCGGCCGCGAGCGCCGCCTCGGCTGCCCGGGCGTGCAGCTCGCGGCGCCGGAGCGGGGGCAGGTCGGCGTGCAGCGCGTCGCGGATCAGGGCGTGGCGGAAGTCGTACGTGAACCCGTCGGCGTGCGGCTGGACGAAGAAACGCTCGGCCAGTTCGCGCAGGCCGTCGTCGATCGTGTCCGGGCGTTCGCCGGTGATCGCGGTCAGCAGGTCCACGTCGAAGGAGCGGCCGATCACCGACGCCGTGCCGGCCAGTGACCGGGCGGCCGCGCTCAACGACGCCGCCCGGGCCAGCACCGCCTCGGCGAGCGTGTCCGGCAGAGCCGTCTCCGCGTCGACCGTGGCCAGGAACTCCTCGACGTGCAGCGGAATCCCGTCGCTGCGGGCGAAGATCGCGCCGGTCACCGTGGCGGGCAGGATGCGGTCGGAGATCGCGGTGGCCAGCGCCGCGGTGTCCGCCGGGCTCAGCCGGGACAGGCGGGCCTCCTCGGCGTGCCGCTGGTTGAGCAGCCGGGTGCGCCACTCCCGCATCGGGACCCGCGGGTACAGCTCGTCGCTGCGGTACGTGCCGACGATCAGCAACGGCAGGCCGGGCAGCCGGTGGGCGAGCCGGGCCAGCGTCTGCAGGGTCACGTCGTCCGCCCAGTGCAGGTCCTCCAGCGTGATCAGCACCGGCTGCGGTCCCGCGCCGGCCTCGGCGAGCGCGTCGGCCAGGCCGGTCACCAGCAGACGACGCTGGCGGTGGCTGTCGCCCTCGTGGGACCGGCGGAGGAGCTCTGCTGTGCGCGTACCGAAAGAAGAGAGTGCGTCCGTGATCAGCCCGGCGGCGACGTCGGCGTCCGCCGGGAAGGCGGCCGCGCCGACCACCGTGAAACCGCTCGCCGCGGCCCGGCCGGGTCCCGCCACAGCCCGTTGGTCACCCAGACGGCGAGCGCCAGGGCGATCACGGCGACGATCGGCTTGCCGT
>NZ_JBEZGQ010000136.1:0-13095 GCF_040650095.1 Actinoplanes sp. NPDC048791
GTTCGTCCAGCGCTTCTGGGACGACGAGGCCGGGCGCTGCGTGGACACCTGGAACGCCGACTTCACGGTCCTGGACGGCTACCGGGGCATCAACGGCAACATGCACGCGGTCGAGGCGATGCTGACGGTCGCCGGCGTGACCGGCGACGAGGCGTGGCTGGACCGGGCGCTGCGGGTCTGCCGGTTCGTGGCCGACACCGCGCGGGCGCACGACTGGCGCATCCCGGAGCACTACGACGAGCACTGGCGGCCGCTGCCCGACTTCCACCGTGAGCAGCCGGACCACCCGTTCAAGCCGTACGGGGCCACGGTCGGTCACGGCCTGGAGTGGTCGCGGCTGTTCCTGCACGCCGAGGCCGCCCGCCCGGCGGAATCCTGGCTGGCCGGGGCCTCCCAGGCTCTGTTCGACCGGGCGGTGAGCGACGGCTGGTCGGTCGACGGGCGGCCGGGCTTCGTCTACACCACCGACTGGAACGGTGAGCCGGTGGTCCGCGACCGGATGCACTGGGTGACCACCGAGGCGATCAGCGCCGCCGCGGCCCTGCACCGGCGTTTCGGCGACGAGCAGTACGCGACCTGGTACCGCACCTGGTGGGACTACGCGGCGGCGTACCAGCTCGACCACGACCACGGCTCGTGGTTCCACCAGCTCGACGCGGAGAACGTGCCGACCGAGACGGTGTGGCCGGGCAAGCCGGATCTGTACCACAGCCTCCAGGCGACGCTGACCGCCCGGCTGCCGCTGACGCCGATGCTGGCCCCGGCCGTCGCGCAGACCCTGACCGGCCCGGCGTAACTGCGCCTACCGGCGGACGCGACGCAGCGCGACGGCCAGCCCGAGGTCGAGGATGATGACCGCGGCCAGGGCCGGCGCGATGGCGGCCGGCCCGAGCCCGTCGTGGGTCAGGCCGATCAGCGGTGAGATCACGATCGGTCCGAAGCTGGCCCCGGCGATCACCAGCGCGGTGGACGTGCCGGCCGCGGGGTTGACCTGGACGAACCAGGACAGCGCGGTGGGGAACACCGGGGCCAGGAAGAGACCGGTCAGGATGAAGCTGTAGCCGGCCGCCGGTGGCCACCAGGCCAGGGCCATGCTCGCGGTGGCCAGGAACAGGGTCAGGGGCACCAGCCGGGCCGGCGGCACACGCAGGCTGAGCGGGGCGGCGAGCAGCCGGCCGACGGTGAAGGCGACCCAGAACGACGCGGTGGCCCCGGCGGCGGTGTCGGCGCTGGAACCAACGACTTCGATGAGGTAGGTGGCGGCCCAGCTGGCCACGCCGGTCTCGGCGCCGACGTAGAGCAGGAAGAGCACCAGGAACGCGCCCACGATCAGCGGCCGGCCGCCGGATTTCGCGCGGTCCCGGGCCGGACCTGCCGCCGGCACGGTCGGGGCGGCGGCCAGCAGCGGTATCGTCGCCACGGCGATGACCACGTACGTGCACCCGATGGCGAGCCGGTTCCCGTCGGTCGCCGCCACCAGCAGCGGACCGGCGACGGCACCGACCCCGAAGGCGGCGCTGAGCAGGTTGAGGACCACCGCGCCGCGCTCGCCGTACGCGGACGCGAAGTAGACGTTGAGGTCGAGGTCGAGCCCGCCGAAGCCGAGTCCGAGCAGGAACGCTCCGCCCAGCAGAACCGGCCAGGCGGGGGCGGCCATCAGCACGAGAGCGCCGGCCGCGACCACGATCAGCTCGACGACGAACCGGGCGCGGAAGGTGCTGCGCCGGTCCGCCACGCCCGCCGTCAGCACGCCGAGGACTGATCCGGCGAAGTGGGCGCTGACCAGCAGGCTGGCCGCGGTCGCCGAGCCGCCGAAGGTCGCGCGCAGGACGGGGATGAGCGGGCCGTACACCGCGACGAGCAGCCCGATCAGGAAGAACGCCGCACCGCCGCCGATGGCCACCCGGAGCGACGGCGGACGCGGGCGCACCGGCGCCGGGGACGGTGCGAAGATCTCGGCCACGGGCTTAGTATGCAGATAACCGCAGAATCCAGCAAGAAAACTCAGGATCACCGGGAAGGAACCCGCAGATGTTCGCAGCCGAGCGCCAGGACCGGATCCTGGCCGAGCTCGTCGCCCACGGCCGGGTCACGGTGACCGCGCTGGCGGCCGCGCAAGGCGTGTCCGAGGACACCGTGCGGCGCGATCTCAAAGTCCTGGCTGACCGCGGCTACCTGCAGAAGACGCACGGTGGCGCGGTTGCCCTGGACCCGGCCCGGATGGCCTGGACCGCCCGCTCGGACCTGCACACCGAGGGCAAGGCGGCGATCGGCGCGGCCGCGGCGCCGCTGGTCTCCCCCGGGCAGACGATCTTCCTCGACGCCGGCTCGACCGTGCAGGAGCTGGCCCGGCAGCTCACCACCCGCCCGCTCACCGTGATCACCAACTCCCTGGACATCGCGGCCGTGTTCGCCGACGACCGTCAGGTCCAGCTCACCGTCACCGGTGGCGACTGGCAGCCGGAGGGCCGCCTGCTGACCGGCTCGGCCACGCTGGCGGCTCTCGCGGCCCGCCGCGGCGACTGGGCGTTCCTGGGCGCCTGCTCGATCGACACGCAGGTCGGGGTGACCGCCGAGTCCGACACCGACGCGCAGGTCAAGCGGGCCATGGCCGGCGCGGCCCGGCACACGGTGGTCCTGGCCGACCGGACCAAGTTCGGCTCGATCAGTCCGTACCTGGTCGCGCCGATCGCCGACCTGTACGCCGTGGTCACCGACGACGCCGCAGCCGCCGATGCGTTACGGGCGGCCGGACTGCCCCGCGCCCTGCACGCTCCCCGCGAATGAGCCCGGCCCGGCCGTCCGCGACGGACGACCGGGCCGGACCACGCGTCCCGATCAGACGCCGGCGAGCTTGCGGCTCGACGAGCGCAGGTAGACGGCCCAGGTGACAAGCACACAGAGCGCGTAGAAGGCGATGAAGGCGATGTACGCCGCGTCCGCCGTCTTGTAGGTCAGGAACGACTGCCGGAACGCCAGGTTCACCAGCACCCCGCCGAAGGCGCCGATCGCCCCGGCGATGCCGATCACCGCGCCGGACAGCCGGCGGGCCTCGTGCTCGTCACCCGGGTTCTTCAGCGCGAAGATCCGCGGGATCATCTTGTACGTCGAGCCGTTGCCGATGCCGCTGAAGATGAACAGGGCGATGAAGCCGATCAGGTAGAGCGGCAGCGAGCGCAGTTGCGAGGCCAGCAGCACGATGCTGGCGCCGGCGGCCATCGCGATGAAGTTGGCGAAGGTGACCCGGGCGCCGCCGAGCCGGTCCGCCAGCGCCCCGCCGACCGGGCGGATCAGCGAGCCCAGCAGCGGGCCCAGGAACGTCAGGTAGGCGGCCTTGACCGGGGTGTTGAAGTCCTCCGCGAACTGCACCTGCAGCACCTGGCCGAAGGCGAAGCCGAAGCCGATGAACGAGCCGAAGGTGCCGATGTACAGCAGTGCCATGATCCAGGTGTGGCCCTCGCGGGCGGCGTCGCGCATGCCGCGCTTCTCGTTGCGGGCCTGGGTCAGGTTGTCCATCTTGAGCGCCGAGCCGAGCACCGCCACCACGATCAGCGGGATGTAGATGCCGGCGACGATGCCCGGGTGCCCGGCGCCGAAGACGGCCAGCACGAACAGGCCGACCAGCTGCACCGCCGCGACCCCGAGGTTGCCGCCGCCGGCGTTGATGCCCAGCGCCCAGCCCTTGAGCCGGTCCGGGTAGAACGCGTTGATGTTGGCCATCGACGACGCGAAGTTGCCGCCGCCGACGCCGGCGATCGCGGCCAGCAGGATCAGCGTCGTGTACGAGACGCCGGGCTCGATCAGGAAAGCGGCCAGCACCGCCGGGATCAGCAGCAGGGACGCGCTGATGATGGTCCAGTTGCGGCCGCCGAACCGGGCCACCGCGAAGGTGTACGGGATCCGCAGCGCGCCTCCGACCAGCGCGGGCACGGCGGTGAGCAGGAACTTGCCGGCCGGGTCGATGCCGTACGCGGGGCCGAGGAACAGCACCAGCACCGACCACAGTGTCCACACCGAGAAGCCGATGTGCTCGGAGAAGATCGAGAAGATCAGGTTGCGCCGGGCGATCGGGGCGCCGGTGGTGTCCCAGAAGGTCCGGTCCTCGGGACGCCAGTCGTCGATCCAGTGGCCGCGGACGGTTCTCGCCGCGGGGCGTTCCAGGGTTGCGGTCATGACGGGACCTCCGAGGCGGTGAGCGACGAGATGACGAGGTGACCGTCGGCGTCGACGGTGACGGGGTAGACGGTGAGATCACTGATGCCGGACAGCGAGCAGCCGGTGGTGAGGTCGAAGGCCATCAGGTGCAGCGGGCAGACCAGCACCTTTTTGTCGATCTGGCCGTCGGCCAGCGGCCCGCCGCGGTGCGGGCAGACGGCGGACAGCGCGCGCACCGAGCCGTCGCGCAGCCGGAAGACCGCGACCATCTCGCCGTCGACCTCGTAGGTGCGTCCCTCGCCCAGCGGGATGTCGGTGACCGGCCCCAGGATCCTCATCGGACCGGCACCTGCGGCAGCACGACCAGCGGCAGCGACGTGCGGAACTGACCAGGGGTGGCCGGTTCGGCCCGTTCCTTCCACGGATCGCGGTAGGCGGCGACCGAGGCGGCCATCGCGGCGTCCAGGTCGGCGGCGATGCCCTCGGCGTCGTCGACCACCACCGCGCGGATGTGCTCGATGCCGAGGCGGGGCACCCACGCGTACGTGCGCTCCAGCCAGTTGGCGCTCTCCCGGTAGTACTGCAGGAAGCGCCCGGTCAGCGTGATGACCTCCTCGGGCGACTCCACCGTGGCCAGCAGGTCGCCCTTGCGGACGTGGGCGCCGGCCGCGCCGCCGACGTAGAGCTCCCAGCGGCCGCCGTCGATGGCCACCACGCCGAGGTCCTTCACGTACGCCTCGGCGCAGTTGCGCGGGCACCCGGTGACCGCGAGCTTCATCTTGCCGGGCCCCTCGATGCCCTGGTAGCGCTCCTCGAGGGCGATGCCCAGGGCGGTGGAGTCACCCACGCCGAAGCGGCAGAAGTCCGAGCCGACACAGGTCTTCACCGTGCGGAAGCTCTTGCCGTAGGCGTAGCCCGAGGGCATGTCCAGGTCGGCCCAGATCTTGGGCAGCGTCTCCTTGGGAATCCCCAGCAGGTCGATGCGCTGCCCGCCGGTCAGCTTGACCATGGGTACGGCATGCTTCTCGGCCACCTCGGCGATCCGCCGCAGCTGGGCCGGAGTGGTGACGCCGCCCTTCATCTGCGGCACCACCGAGAACGTGCCGTCACGCTGGATGTTGGCGTGCACCCGGTCGTTGATGAACCGGGCGTCGCGCTCGTCGATGTAGTCCTCGCCCCACATCATCTTGAGCAGCGAGGCCAGGCCCATCTTGCTCTTGGCGTCCTCCTCGCCGCCGGGCACGAGCTTGGCGAAGACCGACGACACCGAGCGCAGCTCGTACCGGCGGATCGCGGCCATCAGCTCGGGCTTGGGCATCGGGACGCCGGGCACGTACCAGCTCGCCTTGGGGTCCTCCTCGACGGCGCCGCCGGCGGCCCACTCGACGATCTGCGCGACCAGGCTCTTGCAGGTGCCGCAGCCCTTGCCGGCCCGGGTCTTGTCCATCACGCCGCTGACCGTCTTGCAGCCGCCGTGCACCGTCTCGGCGATCGTGCCCTTGGTGACGCCGTTGCAGTTGCAGACCTGGGCGTCGTCGGCCAGCTCGGCCGCGCTCACCTCGGCGGGCGGGCCACCCAGGTCGAACATCAGCTCGACCCGGTCCTCGGGCAGCGCCAGCCCGCGGTCGAAGGCCTGCATCAGGAACGCGACCTTCTTGACGTCACCGACCAGCGTCGCGCCGACCAGCCTGCCGTCGCGGATGATCACGCTCTTGTAGATGCCCTTGCGGGGCTCGCTGAAGACCAGCGTCTCGTCGTCCGCACGGTCGGACTCCTTCAGGCCCATCGAGGCGACGTCGACCCCGGCCACCTTGAGCTTGGTGGCGATCCGGGAGCCGTGGTACGCGGCCTGCGGGTCCCGCCCGGTGAGGTGGTCGGCGAGCACCTTGGCCTGGTCCCACAGCGGGGCGACCAGCCCGTACGTCTCGCCGCGGTGCTGGGCGCACTCCCCCACCACGTAGATGTCCGGCTCGTCCGGGGCGCGCATCTGGTCGTCGACCACGATGCCGCGCTCGACCACCAGCCCGCTGGCCGCGGCCACGTCGGTGTTGGCCCGGATGCCGGCGGCGACCACGACCACGTCGCAGTCGATGACCCGGCCGTCGGCCAGCTTGACCCCGGTGACCTGGTGCTTGCCGAGGATCTCGGTGGTCATCGCGTCGCAGACCACCTCGATGCCCAGCTTCTCCACGCTGCGCTGCAGGATCGCGCCGGCCTGGGCGTCCAGCTGGGTGTTCATCAGGTGCCCGGCGGCGTGCAGCAGGGTCACGTGCGAGAGGTGGTTCTGCAGGCCCCGGGCCGCCTCGAGACCGAGCAGGCCGCCGCCGATGACCACGGCCCGCTCGTGCTCGCGGGCGTAGCGGATCATGCTGCGGGTGTCGTCCAGCGTGCGGAACGCGAAGACGCCCTGGTGGTAGCCGCGGCCGGGGCGGTGGATGCCGGGGATCGGCGGGACGAACGCCCGGCTGCCGGTGGCGATGATGAGCTTGTCGTACGGGGTGGCGGTGCCGTCCTCGGCGTACACCTGCTTGGCGAACCGGTCGATGCGGCTGATCCGGCGGCCGGCGTGCAGGGTGATGCCGTTGTCGGCGTACCAGCTCAGGTCGTTGAGGAAGATGCCGGACTCGTCCTCGACCCCGGCCAGGACGTTGGACAGCATGATCCGGTTGTAGTTGCCGTACGGCTCGTCGCCGAACATGGTGATGTCGAAGTCGCCGCCGCGGCTGAGGATCTCCTCCACCGTGCGGGCGCCGGCCATGCCGTTGCCGATGACGACCAGTCGCGGGGCCATCAGACCTCCACCAGGCCGAGATCGAGGACCAAGGTGCCGGTCACGCCGGCCGGTGCGGCCAGCCACAGCTCGACAGCCGTACCGGAGTCGAGGTCCTCGACGACCCGCAACGGGACGTGCACGTCGGCCTTGGCCCCGATCGGGAAGTACCGCATCGGCCGGCCGTCCCGCATCAGCACGACACAGATCAGCTCGTCGGCCGAGTTGCCGCCGCGGAAGTAGACCGCCTGCGCGGCCACGCCGGCGGGCACGACGTAGCCCGGCACGCCGATCGGGGCCGGCTGGTCCAGGCCCTTGCCCTCGAAGGGCAGGACGCCCTGCAGGAAGCGGGGTGTGGAGTTCACCTAGGTGTTCCTTTCGTGATGGCGACCGCGCACGCCTTGAAAGCGGGCATCTTGGAGTGCCGGTCGAGGGCCGGGTCGGTGAGCAGGTTGACGGCCTGGTCGCCGCCCCAGTGGAACGGCGCGAAGACGGTGTCCGGCCGGATGCCGGGGTTGAGCCGGGCCCGGAACACGGCCCGGCCGCGGCGGCTGGACAGCTCGACCATGTCGCTGTCGGCGATGCCGAGCCGGCGGGCCAGGTCGGGGTGCAGCTCGACGCGGGGCTCGGGCAGCGAGACGGTCAGGGCGGAGACCCGGCGGGTCTGGTTGCCGCTCTGGTACTGCTGCATGTTGCGCCCGGTGGTGAGCACGTACGGGTAGTCCCGGTCGGGCATCTCGTGCGGGTCGCGGTGCTCGACGCGGACGAACTTCGCGCGCCCGTCCGCGGTCGGGAACGACTCGGCGAACAGTCGCGGCGTACCCGGGTGGTCCTCGGCCGGGCACGGCCAGAACACGCCCTGCTCGGCCTCGATCCGCTCGTAGGTGATGCCGGCGTAGTCGGCGATCCCGCCGGCGCTGGCCCGGCGCAGCTCGTCGAAGACGGTCCGCGGGTCGTCGCTGAAGAACTGCCCGCGGCCCAGCCGGTCCGCCAGCCCGCTGAGGAACTGCAGGTCGGTGCGGACGTCCGGCGGCGGCGGGAGGGCCATCCGGCGGCGGATGACCCGGCCCTCGAGGTTGGTCATCGTGCCCTCCTCCTCGGCGAACTGGGCCGTGGGGAGCACCACGTCGGCCAGCGCCGCGGTCTCGGAGAGGAAGATGTCGGAGACGACGAGCAGATCCAGCGCGCGCAGCCGCTCGATGACGTGCCCGGCGTGCGGGGCGGAGACGGCCATGTTGCTGGCCAGCACGAGCAGCGCGCGGACCCCGCCGTCGGTGCCGAGCCGGTCGAGCATCTCGTACGCGGATTTGCCCGGCTGCGGAAGCTCGTCCGGGTCGATGCCCCAGACGCCGGCGACGTGCGCCCGGGCGACCGGGTCGTCCAGCCGCCGGTAGCCGGGCAGCTGGTCGGCCTTCTGCCCGTGCTCGCGCCCGCCCTGCCCGTTGCCCTGCCCGGTGATGGTCCCGTAACCGGAGTAGGGCCGCCCGACCAGGCCCAGCGCGAGGGCGAGGTTGAGATACGCCTGCGCGGTGTCGGTGCCGTTGCTGTGCTGCTCGGCCCCGCGAGCGGTGAGGATCATCGACGGTCGCTCGGTGGCCAGCAGCCGGACGGTCTCGCGCAGGTCGGCCTCGCTGACCCCGGTCATCCGCTCGACCCGTTCCGGCCAGTAGGCGGCGACGGCCGCGCGCACGCCGTCGAAGCCGGTGGTCCGGTCCCGGATGTAGGCCTCGTCGACCAGGCCCTCCCGGACCGCGATGTGCAACAGGCCGTTGGCCAGCGCCAGGTCCGTGCCGGGCAGGGGCTGCAGATGCCGGTACGCGCCCGCGGCGGTCGGCGTACGCCGCGGGTCGACAACGATGTGCCGCGCCCCCTCGGCCCGCCCGGCGTCGAGATACTGCATCGACGGCGGCATGGCGTCAGCCGGATTCGCCCCGACCAGCAGCACCGTGCGGGCCTGGGCCACATCCTCCAGCGGGAACGGCAGCCCCCGGTCGACCCCGAGCGCACGGTTGGCGGCGGTGGCGGCGGATGACATGCAGAAACGCCCGTTGTAGTCGATCGAGGCGGACCGCAACGCCACCCGTACGAACTTGCCGAGCGTGTACGCCTTCTCGTTGGTCAGACCACCGCCACCGAAGGCACCGACGCTGTCGACGCCGTACTCCCGCTGACAGCGCTCGATGCCGGCGACGATGCGCTCGTACGCCTCATCCCAGCTCGCCTCCCGCAGCGGGCTGCCCCGGTCGGTGGGGTCCTTGCGCACCAGCGGCGTGAGCAGCCGATCCTTGTGGTCGAGCAGCTCGGCCGCGGTCCAGCCCTTGGCGCACAGGCCACCCCGGTTGACCGGGAACTCGGTCGGCTCCAGCCGCACCCGGGGAATCTCAGGCGTCAGCGCGATGCCGCACTGCAGCGCGCAGTACGGGCAATGCGTCTCGGTCACCGTCACACCGAAGATGCTCGGCGGTAACCATTTCCTCACCGGACCGCGACGATTGCCGCGGCGTTCAAAAAACCCTACAACCGCCCCGGCCCCGTTGTGAGATCGAACCGATCAGAGCCGAGGCCAGCTCCGGAGCGTCTCGTCCAGCCCGTCCCGCAGGGTCAGCAAGGCCGCCAGCCCAGTCCCGGCAGACTGCAGTCTCACCAGGACGATACAGAGCGACCCCGGTGATCGAGCCGGCCGACTGGAAGGCAAGCACGACCTGAACTCCCCTTCTGCATCCGGGTGCCGATGTTCGACAGCGGATTACCACCGGAATCGCCGGTGTCGCACACCGACCAGATGGTCAGTCCCAACCCGGCCGCGGATGGCGGCGACTGATCAGGCTGGGCATTTCGAGGGGCCGGTCGGGCCGGAGGCGAGCGGCCGTTCGAACAGCGCACCGGACGGGTAGTCGAGGCTTTCGTGGACCATGCGCAGAAACCGGAAGCCGATACCCCTGTAGTAGTCATGGAGCTTGATATTCGTGGACCACGCATCGATACGGGAGACCTGTGCGCCGTATTCGGCGGCGGCCCTTTCGCTGGCCCAATCGAGAAGCCTGGCCCCGATTTCTTGACCGGCGTAGTCCCGGTCGATGCAGACGCGATGCAGGTAGACGGCCGGCAAGCGGCGCTCCTCCGCGGTCCACAGCAACGTACTACCGTGTAGGAACGACGTGATGGTCGCTACCGCGGTGGCGCCGTCCCACACCATCCACGTCGATTCCGTTTCCAGTCCTTGGCGGATGCGTTCGTCCCGCTCCGCCAGCGACGGCCAAGGCTTGGCCCACTGGTCAGTGCCCATCGTCGGCAGCCAGCTGGCCGCCCCCTTGATGAGGTTGACGATGGCCTGGTGATCCTCGATCGACGCCGCCACGGGCTCGATAGCTAGATTTCTCATCATTTGCGTTTCTGTGATGCGGCTCGAGGGGCACGCCGACAGGGACCGGGCACATCTGGTGGGGACAGATGCTCAGCTTTGCTCGTCTTCGGTACTGCTCGGTATGTCCTCGGCCTGGGCCGGCGAACGGATCTCCGGCGGCACATCACCGATGTTGTAAACCAGGCGGTTCCGGTCTGCCGGCCAGACCGTCACTGTGCATCTGATCGGAGTCCCCGACCTCTCGTAGGCGGTTCGGACGGTCTCGATGACGGCGACACCGTTCTCCGGCAATTTGAAGAAGCTGATCTCGTTCTCGTCCGGCGGCCGGGCCAGGATCTTGTCCTGATAGCCGGCCTGCTCCAGACCCAGCTTCTGGGCGACGTACCGCACGACACCCGGTTCGATGTTCGTCGCCTCGACCAGCTTGGTCGCGCCCATCTCCACGAATTTCATCGGGTAGAACGACGTCTGCATCGACCAGGGCTTGCCGTCGATGCTGAGCTTCTGGTGCCGGGACACTATCGCCGAGCTCTCGTTGACCTGGAGCTCACGCGCCACCCGACCGGCGGCGAGCTGGATCTCCACTCTCGGCACAGTGGCGTCCGGCCGGCGCAACTGAGCCCGCGCCGCCGACATGTAGGCGACACCCTCACCGCCGCCGAGGCCGGTGTCGTTGTCCGTGGACAGTGTGATGGCGAACGGCACGATCCGGTCGACGACGTAGGTCCCCTGGCCCGGCCAGGTGATCACCACGCCCCCGCGGGTGAGCGACCGGATGGCATCCCGCACGGTGTTGCGCGAGGCGTTGTTGAACTCCTCGCGGAGCTCCAGCTCCGTGGGCAGCTTGGTGCCCGGCGCAAGGTCGCCGCTCTCGATCCGCCGACGGAGCTCCTCGGCGATCTGCCGATACATCGGTTCTGCCATCACCAGTCCTCGCAGTCGTTGTTGGAATGAGTCCTACGGACGGCCTTGTTCATCTGACCGGGCTGGATAGGACAACACTATCTCCACACCGATTCCAAATGGCAACTCAAGTGGGCTAAGGGTGGTTGGGACAAGTGGTATCAGTCAGGCGACCTGGATGCGTCTGGTAGAACTCCAGCACTGCAACACCGGGATCGTCGTCGAGAACGTGCTCTCCGCCGAGGTACCGAAAGGATCTTTGCCAGGAGCGACCACGCTCGGGTCACTACGAGTGCCAGCAATGCCGACGGCCCACCCGGATCACTTGGTTCATGATCGCTTCGGCACTTCTGTTGATGTCCGCGACGGTTCCATCCGGTGATACTGACGCCGCGATGGCGCGACAGCCGATATTCCGGCTGTTGCCCGTCGACATCCCTAAGATGACCCGGCGTCGACGGCAATAAGATATTGCTCGACTGCGATTGCGCGAGCGTGGTTCAAGCTAATCAGAATACCTTCGTCACCCGAAGAAACACAGGCTTGATTCGGACGACGCTCCATGGCGGACGCGCATGGCGGGGACGGTTTATCGGCCATCGCCGCGACCGTGGGCGTGGCTTCAGCGCTGACACTGATCGCGTTCGCATCGCGGAGCGGCAAGGACTAGCGGCCCGCCGGCTGCATCGCGCACACGTCCTCGTAGCGCCGCAGCACCAGATCCTCCACGGCCGGGTCCGCGCACAGCGGCGGCGTCACCACATCCGCGCCGGCCCGGTGCAGCGACCGGTAGAACAACCCCTCAGCCAGCAGGTAAGCCGCAACAGCGACCCGCCGCGCCCCCTGCTCCCGGAGCCGGGCCACCACATCGGCCACCCGCTGCTCAGCCCCCGACGCGTAAGCCACCTGCGCCCCGAGCCGCGCCGCGACCCCGGCGATGTCGGCCCGCCACGCCGGATCGCTCGACCCCGCGGCCGCCAGCACGACAGCGTCCGCCGCCGACCCCGCGATCCCCCGTTCCAGGCTGCGCACCAGCAACGGGTCCGGCCCGAGCGGGGCCGTGGCCACAGCGTCGTTGGCCGCGACCGCCTCGGCGATGTCGACCCGGACGTGGTAGCCGGCCGAGAGCAGCAGCGGCACCACCACCGCCCGCAGGCCCTGGATCGCCTCACCGACCCGGGGCTGCTGCACGTCGACATAGGCCAGCCGCACGTCCAGGTCGGGACGCCGGCACGCGATGCGGTCCACCAGGTCGCGGATCTGCGCCTGGCCGGCCGCTGAGCGCGTACCGTGCGCGACCGCGAGCAGGACCGGCGGCCGGTCCGTCGTCGGGGCGGTCAACCGGCCAGCTCGGCGACGCGCAGCCGGTAGCCGCGTTTGATGTTGGTCTCGATGTGCCCCGCCGGGCCCAGGGCCGTCCGGAGCCGGGCGATCGCCACGTCGACGGCGTGGCCGTCGGTGCCCCGGGGCAGGGCCGCGGCGTGGCGGTCCTTCGAGACCACGGCGCCGGGGCGGCCGGCCAGGGCGGTGAGGATGGCCATCGCCGCCGGGGGCAGGGCCTGCAGGCGGCCGTCGATGAGGACGGCGTGGCCGCGGATCTCCAGGACTGTTCCGGCGACGCCGAGCCGGACGGCCCGGCGGGGTAGTTCGTCGGTGACGACCTTGACCAGGGCGCCCAGCCGCGAGCGGTGCGGGGTGACCACGGGCACGTCCTGCTCGACCAGGGACGCGGCGGTGACCGGTCCGACGCAGGCGGCCATCGTGGCGCCGCGGAAGCGGTCGAGCACCTCGTCCGCGTTGTCGCCGGCCCGTACCAGGGCCTGCACGATGGTCTGCCCCAGGGGTGCTGCAGGGCGTCGGCGATCGATGCGCGGTCGGGGCGGGAGGCCTCAGCCGCGACGAT
>NZ_JBEZGQ010000137.1:0-13060 GCF_040650095.1 Actinoplanes sp. NPDC048791
CGTCGGTGACCGAGGTCGCCGCCGGCTCGGGCCTGTTCGGACCCACCCTGTTCGACGGCTACCGCGCCTGGCAGCCGACCCCGGCGGCGTTCGTCGCGCTGTCGGTGGTCCGCCGGCCGGGCCCACGGATCGCGACCGTGCTCGGCGGCGGCTGGATCGCCTCCGGGCCGACCGGACCGTCCCGCCAGCCCACCCCGTGGCTGCCCGAGGGCCTGCACATGCGCGGCGACGAGGGCGCCGGCGAGGTGCAGACGCCGTTGCTCGGCGCCGCGGCCGAGAACCTGCGGCCGGGCGACCGGGTGTGGTTCCGCCACGCCAAGGCCGGCGAGCTGTGTGAGCACGTCAACGAGGTGCACCTCGTCGACGGCGACACGGCCGCGCCGACCCCGACGTACCGGGGAGAGGGGTATGCGTTCCTCGGTTGACTCAGGCGGGCACGTGCCGGTGCAGATACTCCCTGATCAGCGCCTTGGCCTCGGTCAGCACGGCCTCGTCGCCGGTCACGTCGCGCCGGAACGCCAGCTTGATCAGCGCGTCCGACGCCTCCACGGCGATGAGCAGGGCGAAGCGCAGCCGCGCCCGGTCCATCAGCTGGAACTGCTCCACCAGCAGCTCGGCCAGCCGGTCGGCGATGACCGCGTTGTTGTCGCGTTCGGCGTCGAGCAGATGCAGGTCCACCACGTCACCGAAGTGCAGCGTCCGGAAGCCCGGCACACTGCGGTGCATGTGGATGTAGGCGTCTATCGCCGCGTCCACGCCGTCCCACCAGTGGGCGAACGTCTCGTTGGCGAAGCGTGCCGACAGCGACTGCAGGTACGCGTCCATGTTGCGCATGGCGAGGGCCTGGACGATGGCCCGCTTGTCGGGGAAGAACTGGTAGACCGAGCCGATGGCGACCTCGGCCCGCTCGGCGAGCAGGGTCGTGGTCAGGCCCTCGTACCCGACCTCGTCCACCAGCTCCGCGCAGGCGTCGAGCATGCGCTGGACCCGGGCAACGCTTCTGCCCTGCACCGGAACCCGCCGCAGCGGTCCGGTGGTGACGGTTGGTGTCGACACGCGTCGCCACTCCCTCTCAGCAGTGATAATGGGAACGTTACTCGGATCAACGAGCGAGATGCATCGACGGGACGCCGGGGACACGCGGCATTCCCGGTTTTGTGCGACTGTCCGCTCGTCGGGAGGACAAAGCCGGAATGACTATGTCTCTGCACTGGCGTAACTGGGGCGGTAACCAGCAGTCCGTGGCCGCCGAGGTCCTGACTCCTGGCACTGTCGACGAGGTGGCCGCCCTCGTCAAGGAGGCGTCCGCCACCGGACACAAAGTCAAGGCGGTCGGCAGCGGGCACTCGTTCACCGCGATCGCGGTGGCCGACGACCGGCGGCTGCTGCTGCACCGGCTCAGCGAGCTGGTCGCGGTCGACGGCGACCTGGTCACGGTGCAGGCGGGCATGCCGCTGCACCGGCTCAACCGGCTCCTGGCGGAGCACGGCCTGGCGATGCCCAATCTGGGCGATATCGACCAGCAGACGGTCGCCGGGGCCATCTCCACCGGTACGCACGGCAGTGGTCAAGCCCACTCCACGCTCGCCTCCTGCGTCGAGGCGGTCACCCTGGTCACCGGTACGGGCGAAGTGCAGCGCATCGATGCGAGCTCGCCCCTGTTCCCCGCGGCCCGCCTGGGCATCGGGGCGCTGGGTGTCCTCGTGGAAGTGACGCTGCGCTGCGTGCCGGCGTTCGTGCTGCTCGCCGACGAACGGCCGATGCCGCTGTCCGAGGTGCTCGCGAGCCTGGACGAGGGCATCGCCACCAACGATCACCTCGAGTTCTACTGGTACCCGTACACGGACCGGGCCCAGCTCAAGCGCAACAACAAGGTGGCGGTCTCGGACCGGCCGCTGTCCGCGTTCCGGGGCTGGCTGGACGACGAGCTGCTGGCCAACACGGTCTTCCAGGCCGCCTGCCGGCTGGGCCGGGCTGTCCCGGCGACCGTGCCGGGCATCAGCGCCGTCGCTGCTCGTGCGCTGACCGCCCGTACGTACACGGACCGCTCCGACCAGGTCTTCTGCACACCGCGCCGGGTCCGGTTCACCGAGATGGAGTACGAGATCCCCCGCGAGTGCCTGGGCGAGGCGCTGGGAGCGCTGCCCCGGATCATCGAGAAGCTGCCGTTCAAGGTGCAGTTCCCGGTCGAGGTGCGGTTCACCGGCCCGGACGACATCTGGCTGTCGCACGGCTACGGGCGCGACTCGGCGTACATCGCGGTGCACCAGTTCAGCGGCAGCCCGTACGAGCCGTACTTCCGGGCGTTCGAGGCGGTGTGTGAGCCGCTGGGCGGACGGCCGCACTGGGGCAAGATGCACTACCGCGACGCGGAATCGCTGCGCCGGGCCTACCCGAAGTTCGACGAATTCGTGGCTGTCCGCGACCAGCTCGACCCGGCCCGCACCTTCACCAACGCCTACCTGGACCGCGTCCTCGGCTAGTTATCCACAGGCTTGTCCACAGGCAGGCGCCGTCCGCCATGCTGGCCCGGTGAACTCAGTAGTCTCCGTGGCGCACGCTGTCGCACGCCTTTCCCGCAGTGCCGTCCGCCACCGCGTCGAGACGGGAAAGTGGCAGCAGCCGCACCGGTCGGTCCTGGTCACGCACAACGGACCGATCACCCCTGGTCAGCGCCGCTGGATCGCAGTGCTGGCCGCCGGTGACGGCGCGACGCTCGCGGGTTTGAGCGCCGCCGAGACCGGGGGTCTCCGTGGCCATGCGGACGACAAGATCCACCTGCTCCTGCCCGCCGAACGCCGCCCTACCGGACTCGGGCCGGACGTTGTCGTGCACCGCAGCACTCGGCTGGACGCCGCCGACGTGCTGACCAATGGCCGGCCACCACGGACGAGGATGGCGCGGTCGATCATCGACGCGGCGCAGTGGGCCCGGTCGGACGACCAGGCGCGGATCGTGATCGCGGCCTGTTTCCAACAACGGCTGGTTGCGCTGAGGAGCGTCGAGGCGGTGCTGGACCGGCTCTGCCGGGCGCGCCGCCGCCAACTGATCCTGCAAACAGCACGGGACGCCGCCGGTGGAGCTCACTCACTCGCCGAGATCAACTTGACCCGGCTGTGCGACGCCCACGGCCTGCCCGAGCCCGCTCGCCAGCTGGTTCGCCGGGACGCGGCTGGGCGCCGACGCTACCTGGACGCCTACTGGGAACAGTGGCGAATCCACGTCGAGGTCGACGGAGGTCAACACTTCGACCCTCAGCACGCCTGGGCCGACATGCAACGCCAGAACGACCTGTGGATCGCCGGCGACCGTGTCCTACGCTTCCCCGCCTGGGCCCTACGCCAAGCCCCGGCTTCCGTCGCTGCCCAACTCCGCGCCGCCCTCAAGGCCGCCGGCTGGCGCCCCTGAAGACCTTGGTAGCGGGTGGCTGCTATAGCGACTGTCGTGTCCCGGGACATGTGTCAAGGGGATGTCCCGGGACATGTGTCACTGTTTGTTGATCATGGTGTGTGGGTGAGGGTGATGTAGTTGCGGTCCGGGACGAGCTGGAAGTAGCCCAGTGGTTGGCCGTCGGGGTCGTAGACGGTGATGTGGTTGCGGTCGCGGATGGCGGTGACGGTGGTGCCGGCGTGGCGTGTGCCGACGCTGGTGCGGTGTCCGGCCACGGCGATCGCGCCGGTGACGGTCACGGTGCAGCGGTGCAGGCTGGCGTCGGTTTGCATGGGCAGGCTGGCGGGGCCGCCGTGGTTGCTTGCTTGCTGCCAGGCTTGTTGTGGGGTGCTCCGGTGGGGTAGGGCGCTGTGTCGGCGTCGGGTGTTGTAGTGGTCGCGGTAGGCGTTGAGCAGAGTTTGCAGGTCGGTGATGGTGGCCGGGGCGGGCTGGGTGTGCAGCCATTTCTTGAGGCTTTGGTGGTGGCGTTCGACCTTGCCGCAGGTCTGGGGGTGGTACGGGCTGGAGTTGACCGGTCTGACGCCGTGGTCGAGCAGGCATTGCACGAAGGTGGAGACCGATCCGGGTTGGGTGCGGCGGCTGGTGAACGCCATGCCGTTGTCGGACAGCACGATCGCGGGAACGCCGTGGGTGTCGAAGGCCTGCCGGATCGCGGTGACCGCCGCGGCTGCGGTTTCGCCCGGTGCGGCGTGGCAGCCGACCAGCAGGCGGGTGCAGTCGTCCAGGACGTCGAAGACGACCACCACGGTGCCGTCGGCGAGGCTCACTTGGGTGGCGTCGATCTGGTAGCAGTCCCGGGGCCGGGCATAGGCGAAGCGTCGCCAGGAGCTACGTGGTCGTTTCGTCGGGGTGCGGGCCAGTAGGTCGTGGCGGGCCAGGACCCGGTTGATCGTCGACCGTGAGGGCACCCGCCAGAGCGGGTCGGTGCTGGCGTGGACCTGGTCCAGGGCGTCATGGATGAAGTCGGCGCCGTTGTCCGGGCCGAGCTCGGTGCGGAGTTTGCAGATCCAGGCATCCAGCTCCGCCGGTGTCATCTGCGGGCTGTGATGGGGCCGGCGGGACCGGGGTTGCCACTGGCCTTCGGCGCGGATCCGTGCCCGGTGCCGGTAGACGGTGCGAGGCGATACGCCGTGTTCCCGGGCGAACGCGGCCGCGTTCAGATCAACCCCAGCAGCCAACTGGGCATCGAGCAGGTTCATCACATGCCGCCGCAAAGCCATATACGGCAGGACACACCCACACGCTCAAGATCCTGCACGGGTGACACATGTATCGGGACATCAACACTGACACATCTCATGGGACTGAAGAGGCCGCTATGGCGGCCAATTTTTACCAAGATCTCCCAGCCCAGCCCAGCCCAGCCCAGCCCAGCCCAGCCCAGCCCAGCCCAGCCGCGTGCCGTCCCTCGCCCCGCCCGCTCGCTGGCAGGGCCGCCCGCCGTTCGGGCCGTGCCGCCACCCGAGCTGCTCCGCCCCCATTCGGCCGCCCAGCCTTTCGGCTGGCCTGGCGGCCGGGCCGGCCGGGCATAGCGCGCCGCCCCCGCACCGCAAGGCAGCGCATGAGGTCCGCACCACGCGACCCCGCCCCGAGCAGCGCGAAAGCGCAAGCGAACCTGGAGGCGTAGCCGGGGTTTGCCCGCAGCGCGGGCGAGAGCGAGTGGTCCCGCACAAGGCAGGAAGCGAAGCGACCGACCTCGGCGTGAGCGACGTCCAGCACCCTCCACCCAGCCACGACCCAGAATTTGATCTTGACAAAAAGGGGAAGGAAAGGAGCCGGAGCAGGCCACCTAGGGGTCGATTGGCCATCGGTGGCACCCCCCGACCGCCGTAAAATCGGGGCGAGATCAACCCCTTTAAGGAGTCTTCGCTGTGTCCAGCTCTGAGAGCCCCACGTCCCTCACCGGTACCGCTCGCGTGAAGCGGGGGATGGCCGAGATGCTCAAGGGTGGTGTGATCATGGATGTGGTTACGCCGGAGCAGGCCAAGATCGCTGAGGATGCCGGTGCTGTCGCGGTCATGGCGCTGGAGCGGGTGCCGGCGGACATCCGGGCCCAGGGTGGCGTTTCGCGGATGAGTGATCCTGACATGATCGACGGGATCATCAGCGCCGTTTCCATCCCGGTCATGGCCAAGGCTCGGATCGGGCATTTCGTCGAGGCGCAGGTGCTGCAGTCGCTCGGCGTCGATTATGTCGACGAGTCCGAGGTGCTGACGCCGGCCGACTACGCCAACCACATCGACAAGTGGGCTTTCACCGTGCCTTTCGTCTGTGGCGCCACCAATCTTGGTGAGGCGTTGCGGCGGATCACCGAGGGTGCGGCCATGATCCGCTCCAAGGGTGAGGCCGGCACCGGCGACGTCTCGAACGCCACCACGCACATGCGCACCATCCGCGGTGAGATCCGCCGGTTGACGTCGCTGGCCGAGGATGAGCTGTTCGTCGCGGCCAAGGAGTTGCAGGCGCCGTATGACCTGGTCAAGGAGGTCGCCGCGGCCGGCAAGCTGCCGGTTGTCATGTTCACCGCGGGCGGCATCGCCACCCCGGCCGACGCGGCGATGATGATGCAGCTCGGCGCCGAGGGCGTTTTTGTCGGCTCCGGCATCTTCAAGTCCGGCAACCCCGCCCAGCGCGCCGCCGCGATCGTCAAGGCCGTCACTTTCCACGACGACCCCGACGTGATCGCCAAGGTTTCGCGCGGGCTGGGTGAGGCCATGGTCGGCATCAACGTCGAGGAGATCCCGCAGCCCCACCGGCTCGCCGAGCGTGGCTGGTAAATCATAAGAACAAGGTGTCGTGCCTGGTTGCATGGCACTGACCGTCGCTCCCGCCGAGGCCGGGCGCAGGGCCCCGAGGAGCTGTCGCTCCAGAACAGGACCCTGCGCCCTTCCTTCTGCGTGAGTGGCGAAAACCATTTGAGGGGTTCATGAACATCGGAGTGCTCGCCCTCCAGGGCGACGTACGGGAGCATCTGTCCGCCCTGGCCGAGAGCGACGTCCTGGCCCGGCCGGTCCGCCGGCCCGAGGAGCTCGAGCAGGTCGACGCCCTGGTCATCCCCGGCGGTGAGTCCACCACCATGAGCAACCTGGCCATCACGTTCGGGCTGCTCGAGCCGATCCGCAAGCGCATCGCCGGCGGGATGCCCGTCTACGGCTCCTGCGCCGGCATGATCATGCTGGCCACGACCGTCCTGGACGGGCGGCCCGATCAGGAGTCGTTCGCCGGGATCGACATGACCGTACGGCGCAACGCGTTCGGGCGGCAGGTCGACTCGTTCGAGGCCGACGTGGCCATCGACGACATTCCCGGTGACGACTTCCACGCCGTTTTCATCCGGGCGCCCTGGGTCGAGGAGGTCGGCGCGGAAGTCAGCGTGCTGGGCCGCGTCACGTCCGGGCCGGCCGCCGGTAGGATTGTCGCCGTTCGGCAGGGCAACCTGCTCGCCACGGCTTTCCACCCGGAGCTCACCGGCGACCTCCGCGTCCACCGGTACTTCGTCGAGATCGTTCGTCAGTCCTCAGCCCGGTAAGGGGCGGCGGCGGGGCGGTTGGAAGGGCAGGCCGAAGACGCACGGTTAACACGGAGGTTTTGTATGTCCGGCCACTCCAAATGGGCGACGACGAAGCACAAGAAAGCTGTCATCGACGCCAAGCGCGGCAAGATGTTCGCCAAGCTGATCAAGAACATCGAGGTCGCGGCCCGCACGGGCGGTGGTGACCCGGCCGGCAACCCGACGCTCTACGACGCCATCCAGAAGGCCAAGAAGAGCTCGGTCCCGAACAACAACATCGACAACGCCGTCAAGCGCGGCTCCGGCCTGGAAGCCGGCGGCGCCGACTGGCAGACCATCATGTACGAGGGCTACGGCCCCAACGGCGTGGCGCTGCTGATCGAGTGCCTGACCGACAACCGCAACCGCGCGGCGACCGAGGTCCGTACGGCCCTGACCCGCAACGGCGGCACCTTCGCCGACGCCGGCAGCGTCTCGTACCTGTTCAACCGCAAGGGCGTGATCATCGTCCCGAAGGCCGGCCTGTCCGAGGACGACCTCATGCTGGCGGTCCTGGACGCGGGCGCCGAGGAGATCAACGACCTGGGCGAGGCGTTCGAGGTGGTCAGCGAGCCGACCGACCTGGTGGCGGTCCGCACGGCCCTGCAGGAAGCCGGCATCGAGTACGACTCGGCGGAATCCTCCCTGGTCCCGACCATGACGGTCCCGGTGGACGAGGAAGCGGCCCGCAAGTGCTTCAAACTCATCGACGTCCTCGAGGACTGCGACGACGTCCAGAACATCTACGCGAACCTCGACGTGAGCGACGAAGTGATGGCAGCCATTGACGCGTGACAACTGTTCACGCGACTAGTACGGTGAAGGGGTTGGAAGTGACCGATCCACAGGAGGGCGCTTTGACCGACCTGGCGACCAGCCCCATCACCGAGGAAGAAATCGACGCCGAGCTCCTCGCCGAGGCACAACGGCAGATCTCTGCGCCGTCGCTGAACGCGGCGATCAACGAGGCGCTCCGGCGCCTGGTCGAGGAGGAGCGCGGAAAACGCCGTGCGGCGATGGAGCGCCTCCAGCGGATGCACGACGAAGGTCTCTTCGACTACAGCCAACTGGACGCTGCCGAAGAATGAGATACCTCGTCGACTCCAGTGCATTGACGCGCATCGTCCGACGGCAGGTTGACCCGGTCTGGCATGAGCTGGTGCAGCGGGGCCTGCTGTCCCTCTGCGAGCCGGTGCTCGCCGAAACGCTGCAAATAGCGGATACGAAGGACTACGTCGAAACCGAAACCTCCCTGATCGACACTTACGTCCCGGTGACCATCCCGGATGGCGTATGGGACCTCTCTGCTGCCATCCGCCACGAGCTCGCGCCGCGTAGTGCGCATCGAGGACTCTCCGTGGCCGACCTCATCGTGGCGGCCACGGCGATCAAGTTGAAGCTGACCGTGCTGCATGAGGACGCCGACTACGAGACGGTCGGGCGGTTCGTGCCCCAGCTTCGCCAACGCCGGATCAGTCTCGGCCCGGAAGCGGCTTGGTAGCGGCGCCTTCCCCGTTCAGGTGGTGGCGGAGAACTGGGACATGAACTGGACCATGCCGCCGACCAGCAAAACCATGCCGCCGCCCATTCGGAGGTAGCGGTGCCACACGTAGCGGCGGTAGGCGTGCACCCAGGCTATTTCCGCGTCCGCCACCACCTCTGAGCCGGCGCGGACTGTCGATGGGAGGAAGTAGGCCAGTTGCTGGGCCAGTGACTCGTCCGGTGGGGTCGGTGGGCGTTGATACAGCGCGGTCGTCGCCGGCGCGCCGACCGGTTCCAGGGCTCTCTCCGGCAGGGCGTTCTCTCGGAGGACGTTCACCTCGACCGGGTAGATCTGGTCCTCGCGCCACTGCTTCGTCCGGGCCGTCAGGCGGCGGTCCAGGTGTTGCGCTGCGGCGTCGCGGTGGGTGAGGCGGCTGATCCAGGTCAGCCAGCGCCACCGGCCGGCCAGGTCGGTCAGCACCTGCATGCACAGTTCCGGCGCCGAGCGGTCGCCGCCGATCAGCCGGGCCGCCTCGTCCAGCAGCATGTCGCGCCGTGCGGCCACGAAGGCGATGAAGTCCGGCGGAGTCTCGTCCTCCATCGGCGGGATCAGGTAAGCCATGGTGACCTCCCGACCCCCATGGTCGGCGCACCGCCGGGCCGGCGCAAGACGGCCACCAAGACCACCTCGGCCATGCAATCAGACGGCAGGGCGAGGGTGGCCGCCCATGAGCCGCCAGGCGATTGGCCGCCCTCGCCCGACCTCGGCGGGAGCGACGGCCGGCGCCATGCAACCAGGCACGACAGGCCCTTGATTTTGATCTTGATCGAGATGTGTGTGTCGCTCGCAGCCGGACCCGGCCCATCCCATAGGGTGTCGAACACACGTCCGAGGGGAGTTCTGGTGCGGGTGCTCGGCATCGACCCGGGGTTGACCCGGTGCGGCGTCGGCGTGGTCGAGGGTGTGCCCGGCCGGCCGGGCAAGCTCATCGGCTACTACGTCGTCTACTCCGAGCCCGACGAGGACATCGCACTGCGGCTGCTGCACCTGGACAAGTCGCTCGGGGAGCTGGTCGCCGAGCACAAGCCCGACAGTGTCGCCGTCGAGCGGGTCTTCAGCCAGCACAACGTCCGTACCGTGATGGGGACCGCCCAGGCCAGCGCCGTCGCCATCCTGGCCGGGTCGCGGGCCGGGCTGCCCGTGCAGACCTACACGCCCAGCGAGGTCAAGGCGGCCGTCACCGGCTCCGGCACCGCCGGCAAGGCCCAGGTCACCAGCATGGTCACCCGGCTGCTCGGGCTGGACGCCCCGCCGCGCCCGGCCGACGCCGCCGACGCCCTGGCCCTCGCGATCTGTCACATCTGGCGCGGTGGCACCCGCGCCCGCATCCAGGCCGCGGCCGTGGCCGCCGCCTCCGCTCGCAGGGGAGGACCCCGACGATGATCGCCAGCGTGCGTGGCGTGGTGGCCGCGATCGCCACCGACAGTGCCGTGATCGAGGTCGGCGGTGTCGGTCTGCAGGTGCAGTGCGCGCCCGCCACCCTGGCCGGGCTCAAGGCCGGGGTCGAGGCCCGGCTGTCGACCAGCATGGTCGTGCGCGAGGACTCGCTGACCCTGTACGGCTTCGCCGACGACGACGAGAAGCACCTGTTCGAGCTGCTCCAGACGGCCAGCGGGGTCGGCCCGCGGCTGGCCCAGGCGGTGCTCGCCGTGCACCAGCCCGAGGTCGTCCGCCGCGCGGTGTCCAGTGGGGACATCGCCACCCTGACCCGGGTGCCGGGGATCGGCAAGAAGGGCGCCGAACGCCTGGTCCTGGAGCTGCGCGACCGCATCGGCGCGGTGTCCACCGGGCCCGACGGGGTGGCCGGCTCGCTCAGCGGCGGCTGGCAGGAGCAGGTGCGCCAGGGTGTGATCGCGCTCGGCTGGTCGGCGCAGCAGGCCGACCAGGCCGTCGCCGCGGTCGCCGAGTCGTTCGACGGTGAGGTGCCGGCCGTGCCCGTGCTGCTGCGCCAGGCGATCCGCTTGCTGGGCCGCACCCGATGACCGACGATCCCGGCGACGTCGTCTCGCCGTTCGCCGAGGACGAGGAGCTCGACGCCGAGGCCAGCGTCCGGCCCCGCCGGCTGGCCGACTTCATCGCCCAGCACCGCGTCCGCGACCAGCTCGAACTGCTGCTCAAGGGTGCGATGGGCCGCGGCACCCCGCCCGATCACATCCTGCTCAGCGGGCCGCCCGGGCTGGGCAAGACCACCCTGGCCAACATCGTCGCCGCCGAGCTGGGCACCGGCATCCGGACCACCAGCGGCCCGGTCATCGAACGCTCCGGCGACCTCGCGGCCATCCTCACCGGACTCGCCGAGGGTGACGTGCTGTTCATCGACGAGATCCACCGCATCGCCAAACCCGCCGAGGAGCTGCTCTACAGCGCCATGGAGGACTTCCGGGTCGACGTGGTCGTGGGCAAGGGGCCCGGGGCCACTGCCATCCCGCTCGACGTGGAACCGTTCACGCTGGTCGGTGCCACCACCCGGGCCGGGCTGCTCTCCGGGCCGATGCGCGACCGCTTCGGATTCGTCGCCCACCTGGACTTCTACTCGCCCGCCGACCTCGACGCGCTGCTGCACCGCTCCGCGCGCATCCTCGGCGTGCCGATCACCCCGGAGGGTGCGGCCGAGATCGCCGGGCGCTCCCGCGGCACCCCGCGCATCGCCAACCGGCTGCTGCGCCGGGTCCGCGACTACGCCGAGGTCCGCGGCGACGGCATCGTCGACGAGGCGACCGCCAAGGCCGCTCTGACCGTGTACGACGTGGATCAACTGGGACTGGACCGGCTCGACCGGGCGGTGCTGCGCGCGTTGATCGAGTCGTTCCGGGGCGGGCCGGTCGGGCTCTCCACCCTTGCCGTGGCGGTGGGGGAGCAGTCCGACACCGTGGAGGAGGTGTGTGAGCCGTTCCTGGTGCGGGCGGGGCTGCTCGCGCGTACGCCGCGGGGCCGGGTCGCCACCGACGCGGGCTGGCAGCACCTCGGCAAGCGGCCACCGGAGGGGCGAGGCGTGCTGCCGCAGCAACCCGACCTGTTCGCCCGGGACGCCGAAAGCTCTCCGTAATGTGAACGTGACGTGTGCCGCTTACTTACTTCCCAGGTAGAGGGATTAGACTCGCCGCCGTTCGAACGGGATGTGTATATCGCCCCGTCGTGTGCCCCACGCCGCGCCGCGGGCCCCTGGGCCAGTCTGGAAGGTCGTCTTCGTGTCTATCGCAGCTCAAGCGCAGGGCGGTGGCAGTTTCACGCCATTGCTTCTGATCGTCCTGCTCTTCGGCGTCATGTATTTCATGATGATCCGCCCGCAGCAGAAGCGGCGCCGTGAGGCTCAGCAGATGCAGTCCGCGCTCGGCCCCGGCGACGAGATCGTGACCATCGGCGGCCTGCACGCGACCGTGGTGGACGTGGCCGACGACGTCGTGACCGTGGAGATCTCGCCCGGGGTGAACGCCCGTTTCGCCCGCCCGGCGATCGCCAAGGTCGTCAAGCAGACGCCGGTCGACGAGGTCGTCCCGGACGACGAGCCCGTCGCCGCCGACCCGGTCACCGAGCCCGGCGTGACGACGCCGATCGAGAGCCCGGTCGTCGAGACCCGCAAGACCAAGGACTGACGGCTGCGGCCCGTTCCCACCGCGGGCCGCACCGGAAAAGTACGACAGGCCGTGAGGCGGGGCAGCCGAACGGCTCGTTGTTGTGAATAATCGGCGCCGGGCAAATCGGCCGGAAACCCGCCTGCGTGGCGGGCCACCGGTCCGGCGTCCGCCTGCCCCCCGATTCATCCCCAGCGCCGCGCGCTCCCGCCGCGGCCGAAAAGCACGAGGAGATCGACAGTCGTGGCACGACCACCACAGGGACAGAGTCATCCCGGGCGGCAGCTCGCCGTGCTCGGTCTCCTCTTCGTCATCCTCTATGCCCTCGTCTTCTTCGGCGCGGGCGCCAAGGGTGACTGGCACGAGCGGCTCGAGCCCAAGCTCGGCCTCGTCCATCCGAGCGGGCTGTCGGCCGCGACGGCCCATCACTGGGTGTGGCTGCACATCGCCCTGTTGCCGATCTTTCCGCTGCTGGCGTTGGGATTCGTGGTGCTGTTGCGGGAACGGCCCCGCGCCGTCGTTCCCCGGGTGGCCCGGATCGTCGCCTGGATCTGCGCAGCGGTCTACGCCGCCGGATACACGGGCCTGGACGCGGTGGCCGGGATCGGCGCCGGCACTGTTGCCGGGCAGCCCGGAGACCCGGCCGAGCTGCGACGACTGGTGCTGGCGCTGTACGCGACAGGAGACCGGCTCGGCGCTGTCGGCGTGTACGCCTTCCTCGCCGCCACGCTGGCCGCGTCGGTCGTGCTGGGCAGCCGGCACGGCCTCCGGGTGCTTCCCGGCACCGTGGTGCTGCTTGTAGCCGGCTGGTCCTTCATCGACAGCCACATCTTCTCGCCGCGAGGAGTGCAGACGATGCTCGCCATGGCCGCGGGTTTCGCCCTCTGGACCTGGGCCGGCGCAAGGCCTCCCGCAACGGAGAAGGCGGACCCGGCAGGCCACTGA
>NZ_JBEZGQ010000138.1:0-5891 GCF_040650095.1 Actinoplanes sp. NPDC048791
AGCACCTCGACGTAGCCGTTCTCGGCCATCGCCCGCCCGACCGTCCGCCGGCGCAGTTGGCCGGGGGTGAGCCGGCCGCCGCCGCGCACCGGCGGCAGGATGCTCGGGATGGCGTCGTAGCCGCCGAGCCGGGCCACCTCCTCGACCAGGTCGATCGGGGCCACCAGGTCGGGCCGCCAGGACGGCGGGGTGACCTCGAGCGGCTCGACCCCGCGGACCGTGCAGCCGACCTGGCCGAGCAGCGTGGTGATCTGCTCGGTGTCGTAGGCCAGGCCGATCCGCCGGGTCGGGAGGCTCGTGTCGAGCAGCACCGGGGCCGGCGGGACGACGTGGTCGAGGTCCAGCACCCGCTCGTCCACGGTGCCGCCCGCGTGCTCGGTGAGCAGGGCGACCGCCCGGTCCAGGGCGACCAGCGGCAGTTGCGGGTCGACGCCGCGCTCCCAGCGCTTCGCGGCCTCGCTGAACAGCTTGTGCCGGCGGGCCGTGCGGCCCACCATCACCGGATCCCAGTGCGCGGCCTCCAGGAGGACGTCGACCGTGTCCGGCTGCACCTCGCTGGTCTCGCCGCCCATGACCGCGGCCAGCGAGATCGGCCCGGAGTCGTCGCAGATGACCATGTCCTCGGCGTCGAGGACGCGCGCGACACCGTCCAGGGTGGTCAGCTTCTCGCCCGGGTGGGCCCGGCGCACGACCAGGCCGCCACGCAGCAGGTTCAGGTCGAACACGTGCATCGGCTGGCCCAGCTCGAGCATCAGGTAGTTGGTGATGTCGACGGCGAGCGAGATCGTCCGCACCCCGGCGGTGATCAGCCGGCGCTGCATCCACGCCGGCGACGGCGCGAACGGGTCGATGCCCCGGACCACCCGCGCGGCGAAACGGTCACAGCCGACCGTGTCGTCGATCCGCAACGGGTACGGCGCCTCGGCCGTCGCACCGGGAGCAGGCACGGCACCGGGATCGGTGTACGCCGAGGCGTACGCGTACGACAGCTCGCGGGCCACGCCCCGGATGCTCATCTCGTACCCGCGGTCCGGGGTGATCTCCACGTCGATGATGACGTCGTCGAGCCCCACGATCGGCCGCGCGTCGACGCCCGGCACGGCGGAGTTCGCGGGCAGCACGATGATGCCCGAGTGGTCGCCGCTGAGGCCGAGCTCGGCCGCGGAACAGATCATGCCGTTGGAGTTGCGCCCGTACGTCTTCCGCGCACCGATCTTGAAGCCGCCGGGCAGCTCACCACCGGGCAGGATGACCACGACGAGGTCGCCGGCCTCGAAGTTGCGCGCACCGCAGACGATCTCCTGCGGCTCGGGGTTGCCGACGTCGACGCGGGTGAAGCGGATCGGCTTCTTGAAGCCGGTCAGCTCCTCGATCTCCAGCACCCGGCCGACGACCAGGTCGCCCTTGACGGTGGCGGCCTGGTCGACGATGGACTCCACCTCGATGCCGAGGCCGACCAGCTTGCGCTCCAGCTCGTCGGCGGACAGCACCGCCGGCAGCTGCACGTACTCGCGCAGCCAGGACAGAGACAGCTTCATGATCAGACCGCCATCCCGAAGTTGCGGGTGAACCGGACGTCACCCTCGACCATGTCGCGCATGTCGCTGACCCCGTTACGGAACATCAGCGTGCGCTCGACCCCGATGCCGAACGCGAAGCCCGAGTACCGCTCGGGGTCGATCCCGCAGGCGGTCAGCACCCGCGGGTTCACCAGGCCGCAGCCACCCCACTCGACCCAGCGCGGGCCGTCGCGGTGCTGGGCGAACCAGACGTCGAACTCCGCCGACGGCTCGGTGAACGGGAAGTAGTTCGGCCGCCACCGGGTCCGCGCGTCCGGCCCGAACATCGACCGGGCGAAATGGTCGAGAGTGCCCTTGAGGTGGGCGAGCGTGATGCCCTCGTCGACGACCAGGCCCTCGATCTGGTGGAACACCGGGCTGTGCGTGGCGTCCAGCTCATCCGTGCGGTACGCCCGTCCCGGGCTCACCACGTAGATAGGGGGCTTGCGGCTCAGCATCGTCCGCACCTGGCCGGGCGACGTGTGCGTACGCATGACCAGCCCGGGCAGATCCACGTAGAACGTGTCCATGAGCCCGCGCGCGGGGTGGTCGGGGCCGATGTTGAGCGCGTCGAAGTTCGCCCATTCGAGCTCCAGCTCCGGCCCGTCGACAACCGAATAGCCCATGCCGACGAACAGGTCGCCCATGTGCTCCATCAGCGTGGTCAACGGATGCCGGGCGCCACGCGGGGCCCGGTCCCAGGGCAGGGAGACGTCGACGCGCTCCTCCACCAGAACCCGGGCGGCCCGCTCGAGCTCCAGCTCGGCGAGCCGCGCGTCGAACGCACTCTGGATCGACTGCCGGGCCACGTTGACACGCTTGCCGGCCTCCGACTTGGCGTGCGGCGGCAGTGAACCGATCTCCCGCCGGGCCAGCGACACGGGCGAACGGTCACCGAGATGCGCAGGCTTCAGGGCGCCGAGCGCGTCAAGGTCACCCGCACCGGCGAACGCCTTCTCCGCCTCGGCGACGGCGGCCTCAAGAGCCTCGGGGGCGAGCAGGACGGCCTGCTTCGGATCGTACGGATCGTTGCGGTAGGACATGGTCGGGCGAACTCCCTCACACCGGATGAGCCATCGGGCAGTGTACGGAGGCGCGGCTGGGCCGCAGCCCGCCGGTCAGGGGAAGTCGCGCAGGAGTGTCAGACCCGGCGCCCGCGACCAGCGGGCTGGGTAAACATCATCGGGTGCACTCGGCGCATGAGAGACAGCATACCGCCGCAGCCAACCCGGTATCACGGAGCGGCACTTTGCCACGGCGTGACAGGGCGGCCTCGGCGCGGCAGCCGATCTCCCAGCCTGCGGTTCTCCCCCGGCGACCGCCTCGGTGCGGTTGCCGGGCCTCCTCGCCAACCGTTCTCCCGTGGCGGCGGCCTCGGTGCGGTTGCCAGGCCTCCCCGCCAACCGTTCTCCTGCGGCGGCGGCCTCGGTGCGGCTGCCGGGCCTCCCCGCCAACCGTTCTCCTGCGGCGGCGGGCTGGGTGCGGTTGCTGAACTCATAGCCAACCGTTGTCTCGGGCGACGGTTACGGCCTCGGTGCGGGTGCCGACGCGGAGTTTGGCCAGGATCGCGGTCAGGTGGTTGCGGACCGTCCCGGGTGACAGGTGCAGGCGGCGGGCGATCAGCGACACCGGCACGTCGGGCTCGGCGGAGCGCAGCACGTCGAGCTCGCGCTGGGTCAGCGGGCACTCCGGCATGCTGAGGGCGTCCGCCGCGAGTCCGGGGTCCACGTACCGGCCGCCGCTGTGCACACGCCTGATCACGTCGGCGAGCGTGCCGCCCTTGCAGCCCTTGGGCAGGAACCCTTTGGCGCCGGCGGCCAGGGCCCGCTGCACCTGGGCGGGCCGCGCGTGCCCGGTGAGGATGACCACCGCGCAGGACGGCAGGACGCGGGTGAGCTCGGCGGTGACCTCGATGCCGTCCCGGGGCATCTGGAGGTCCACGACTGCCACGTCGGGCCGGTGTTGCAGCGCTGACTCCACTGCCTCGTGGCCGTCCGCGGCGTGGGCCACCACGTCCAGATCGGCTTCGAGGTCGAGCAGCGCGGCCACGGCGACGCGGATCAGTTCCTCGTCGTCGGCGAGCAGCAGCCGGATCATGGCGCCGAGCGTACGACGGCCTCGACCGTGAACCGGCCGTCCGCCGCTCTGGTCCGCAGCACGCCGCCGGACTCGGCCAGCCGTTCCGCCAGGCCGTGCAGGCCGTGACTGTGCCGATCGGGCGCGGCGTCGCCGGCGCCGTCGTTGACCACGGTCATCATGAACTCCGGCCCGGCCCGGACGATGTCGATCGTGCACCACGCCGCCCGGCTGTGCCGCAGCACGTTCGTGGAGGCCTCGCGCAGCACGGCGGCAAGCGGCGCGGCGACCGGCGAGGGTAGGACGCCGTCGGGTGCCTGCACCGTGCATCGCACCCCGGAGGACTCCAGGACCTGCTCTATGGCGGTCAGTTGCTCGCGCAGGTCGACCTGGCGGTAGCCGTGCACGACCTCTCGTAGCTCGGTCAGGGCTGACGTGGCGAGCCCGCGCACCTCCGCTGCCTCCCGGGCGGCCCGCGGCGGATCCACCGGGGCGAGTCGCTCGGCCAGCTCCGCCTTGAGCGCGATCACCGACAGGTGGTGACCGAGCGAATCGTGCACGTCCCGAGCGAACCGCAACCGTTCCTCGCCGGCGGCCAGCTGGGACTGCGCCGCCCGGCCCTGCTCGGCCTGCATCAGCAGCTCCCAGAACCAGACCTGCACGGCGTTGATCGCTGCTATGCCGGCACCGAAGCCGACCGAGATGATCAGTGCGTCCCGGGCCGAGCCCGGCGTGGTCAACACCGCGACCGCCGCGGTGACGGCGCTGAGCGCCAACGCCTTCCATCTGCCGGTGATGACCGGCAGGACCCCGATGATGCAAGCAGCCAGCCAGGCCCAGCTCGGCCAGGTGCCGCCGGTGGGACCGACCAACGGCAGGGACGCGACGGCCGCGGTGGCGAGGCCCAGCAAGGCGCCGCGGCGGGCCCGTGGACTGAGCCACGGCGTGACGAGGGCGTGCAAGACGAAACCCTGGGCGACCGAGAACAGCAGAATGCCGATCGCGCCGAGAAAGATCCGGAACGTCTCAGGCTCGCGCCAGAGGCCGATCGCCGGCAGGAACAACGCCATCGAGCCGTTGGTAGCCAGCACGACCAGGGTGACGACCCGGGCTCGTCGCATCTGTCTGTGCATGCGCTGATGCTAGGCGCGGGAGCCGCACGGACGACCCATGAAAAGTTCATGGTTGGTGGGTGCGCCGGCGACGGTGCCGGTTGCGCACGGTCAGGCCGAGGCTGCTGGCATGACAATCTCAGTGGTACGAACCCGCCCCTGGCCCTTCGCCCGGCACCTGTTGGAGATGCTCGCCGCGATGGTCGTCGGCATGGCGGCCCTGGCCCCGTTCTGGACACCGTCCCGGGTGGACGTGTCGGCGTTGTGGATGGCCACCACGATGTCGGTCGCGATGGCGGTCTGGATGGGCTACCGGGGCCACTCTCACACCGCGATCGCCGAGATGACCACGGCGATGTACGCCCCCTTCCTGGTCCTGCTCATCCCCTGGTGGGCCGGTCTGATACCGGGTCCGGCGGTGCTCCTCGGCGGCCACCTCCTGATGCTGCCGGCCATGGCGCTGGCCATGCTCCACCGCGCCGACGAGTACGCCGGCGGACACGTCCACGAGCCGAGGACCGGTCTGCTGGCCCGCTGGCCGACCGCGCTGGCGTTGCTGATCACGGTGGACATGCTCGTCGAACCGGCCGCGCTCGCGCCGTGGAAGCTGCTGGTACTGGCGTTCGCCTACCTCACCATCGGAGCGGTGCGGCGCACGTTGGGCCCGCGGGCTGTCCTGATCCGGCAGGTGGCGGCGATGGCGGTATATCTGGGGCTGTTCCTGGCCGCGGTCCTCGCCGGACCGGTGCTGAGCGTCTGGCTGGTGGGGCTGGGGTGGCTCGCGCACGCGGGCTGGGACTGCTGGCACTTCCGCCGGAACGAGGTGGTCCCCCGAGCATTCGCGGAATGGTGCGGCGTCGTGGACGCGGTCATCGGTGTCTCGGTCCTCGCCTACGCGGTCACGCTGTAGCACGTCCGCGCGGGTCACGAGCCCCACAAGTCCACGCGGGTCACGGGTCAACGCGGTCACGCGGGTCAGCGCGGTCACGCGGCTACGCGGATCACGCACCCACGCAGGTCACGGGTCAAGACGGGTCACCCGCCCAAGCGAGTCACGGGTCAACGCGGTCACGCGGGTCAGCGCGGTCACGCGGCTACGCGGATCACGCACCCACGCAGGTCACGGGTCAAGACGGGTCACCCG
>NZ_JBEZGQ010000138.1:5988-12972 GCF_040650095.1 Actinoplanes sp. NPDC048791
CAGCGCGGTCACGCGGCTACGCGGATCACGCACCCACGCAGGTCACGGGTCAAGACGGGTCACCCGCCCAAGCGAGTCACGGGTCAACGCGGTCACTCGAGTTCACGCGCCCATGCGAGTCACGGGTCAACGCGGTCACTCGGGTCACGCGCCGAGCGGGTCCACGCCCACGGGGTCCACGCGATCACGCGGGTCCACGCGATCACCTCGTCACGTCATGGTTCGGGACGGTGAGCCGCCGGCCGGATCCCCTCGGTCGTCACGCGGCCACGCCTACGCGGCCACCCAGCCACCCGGCTACGCGGCCACGCGGCTAAACGGTCACGCTGTGGCCGCCAGCCGGCCGCCGATGCGCACGGGCCGAGGCGTAGAGACAAACCGCCGCAGCCGCCGCCAAATTCAAACTCTCCGCGCCGCCATAAATCGGGATCCGCACCCGCCTGTCGGCCGCCTTCACCAGATCCTCCGGCAAACCATGAGCCTCCGACCCGAACAACCACGCCGTCGGTCCAGCCAACGAACCATCGTCCAGCAGAGAGTCCAGGTCATCCTCGCCATAGCCGGTCGTGGCCAGCACCTGCATCCCGAAGTCCCGCAGTTCGTCGACCACCCCCAGCGGAGCCCGGACCACGTCAACGTTGAAGAGACTGCCCGCCGACGCCCGCACGCACTTGCCGTTGTAAGGATCAACCGCATCACCCGCGAAGATCACTGCGGCAGCACCGGCGGCATCGGCGGTGCGCAGGATCGTCCCCGCATTTCCGGGGTCGCGGATCTCGGCGGCGACGGCCACCAGGCGCGGACCCTTCGACAACGCTTCGGCCAGCGGCACGTCCAACTGCTCACACACAGCCACCAGACCCTGCGGCTGGACCGTCTCAGCCAGCGCCGCGAGGCCGTCGTCGGTCACCGGGGATACAACTGGCGCTTGGGCGGCCAGGTCGGCGTGCCGGGTCAGCGCCGCGTCCGTACCGAAGAGTTCCAGGACGACCCCCGCGGCCAGCGCGGATCGCACCGCCTGGGGGCCCTCCGCGAGGAAGCGGCCGGTCTGGTCGCGGTCGCGGCGGCGTTGCAGGCGCCGGGCCGCGACGACCCTGGGGGTGCGGGGAGTGAAGGTCACGTGTCCTCCTGGAGGGAACAGCATCGGGGCGCCTCCCGGTCACCCGGAAGACGCCCCGAAAAAGTGCTGACGATCAGGCAGCCTGAGCGGCGGCGCCGCCGGTGCCCTCGGCCGCCACCGCGGCCCGCGCGATCTCGACGATCGCCGCGAACGAGGCGGCGTCGTTGACGGCCATGTCGGCCAGGATCTTGCGGTCCACCTCGACGCCGGCCAGCTTCAGGCCCTGGATCAGGCGGTTGTAGGTCAGGCCGTTGGCCCGTGCGCCCGCGTTGATGCGCGTGATCCACAGCTGGCGGAAGTCGCCCTTGCGGTCACGGCGGTCGCGGTACGCGTACTGCATCGAGTGCAGCACCTGCTCCTTGGCCTTGCGGTACAGCCTCGAGCGCTGTCCGCGGTAGCCACTGGCAGTCTCCAGCAGCGTACGGCGCTTCTTCTGGGCGTTCACTGCCCGCTTGACGCGTGCCATTTCTGTACTCCTAACAGGGGAACGTGTGTGGCGCGCGCGTCAGCGGCCCAGCATCTTCTTGACTCGCGGGGTGTCGGCCTTGGAGACCACGACCGTACCGGTCATCCGGCGGGTGACGTGCGAGGACTTGCCCTCGAGCAGGTGGCGCTTGCCGGCCAGCTCACGCACGATCTTGCCCTTACCGGTGATCTTCACCCGCTTGCCCATGCCGGTGTGGCTCTTCATCTTCGGCACTCGGAACGCCTCTTTCTGATTACTCTGCGGTTACGGCGCTGGTGTCGGCAGCAGCCTCGGCCGGCGGTGCCTCGGCCTCTTCGCCCTCACGCGGCTCGCGGGACGGGCGCGCGTTGGCGGCGATGACGGCAGCGGCAGCAGCCTTGGTCGCCCGATGCGGAGCCAGGACCATGATCATGTTGCGGCCGTCCTGCTTCGGACTGGATTCGACGAAGCCCAGCTCCGAGATCTCTTCGCTGAGCCTGCGCAGGAGCCGGAAACCCAGCTCGGGGCGACTCTGCTCGCGACCACGGAACATGATCGTCACCTTGACCTTGTCGCCCGCCTTGAGGAACCGGACCACGTGACCCTTCTTGGTCTCGTAGTCGTGCGGGTCGATCTTCGGCCGAAGCTTCATTTCCTTGATGACGGTCTGTTGCTGGTTGCGCCGGGCTTCGCGCGCCTTGAGTGCACTCTCGTACTTGAACTTGCCGAAGTCCATGAGCTTGCACACCGGCGGGCGCGCCATCGGCGCTACCTCGACCAGGTCCAGATCGACGTCCGCGGCCAGCTGCAGGGCGCGCTCCAGCGGGACGATGCCCACCTGCTCACCCTCGGGGCCGACCAGCCGGACTTCCCTCGACCGGATCTGCTCGTTAATGCGTGGTTCGACGCTGATGGGGCCTCCTCAGAACGATCTAGTGGATGTCCTCCCCGGCACCGGTTCTCCGGCTGTGGGGAAGCACTGCCAATGTCGGTCGGCCCTCTCACGCCCACTTCAGCAGGGCGCCGAGGAAAGCAGAAGGCCCCGGCACGAATGCCAGGGCCCGCTCGACCGGTCATCGGCGTCCATGAGGACGCACACCGACACCGGGATATTCCCGGAGCGGTTGACCGGACCCAGCCACCTCAGGGGCGACGGGGTGGGAACCAGCGGGCTCCTCTTTCGCGCCCCTCATGACGAGAGGCGTGGTCGACTACCGGGCGAGTCTACCAGCTCAGGAAGTCGCCGCCGAATGGAGGGCGCGAAGTGCGCGAACGCCCTCCACGGCGTACTCCTTGTCGGCCGCCTGCAGCGCATGGACCGACACGGTCTCGTCGTCGTGCAGCTCGAGCGTCGCCCAGGGTGAGTTGCGGTCGAAGCGCACCGCCCGCACCGCCGTCCAGGGCAGGTCGTAACCGCCGACCACGTTGCGCACCTTGACGCCGTCGGCGTCCGCCACCGCCCGCGGGCGGGTGAACGCCAGGATGCCCAGCCCGATCAGGATGCCGAGGCCGATCATCGCGGTCTGGTCGCCGCGCTGGTACGTGCCCATGTTGTCGCCGGTCGAGCCGTGCAGGCCGAAGCTCAGCACGGTGAAGAGGATCACCACGGCAGCCGCCGAGAAGCCGGCCACCCAGCGGATGCGCCGCGGCCTGAAGATGGCTGGCGCGCTTGTGGAAGTCACGGTAACCACTGTGCCACTACAGCCGGCAGTTGGAGATGTCGGTCACCAGGATCGCGCGGGCACCGAGCTCGTACAGCTCGTCCATGATCCGGTGCACGTCGTTGCGGCGGACCATCGCCTGCACGGCGACCCAGCCCTCGCGGTGCAGCGGTGACACGGTGGGCGACTCGATGCCCGGGGTCAGCGCGGTCGCGTTCTCCAGCAGGTCGGCCCGGACGTCGTACGCCAGCATCACGAAGCTGCGGGCGACCAGCACGCCCTGCAGCCGCCGGATGAGCTGGGCCGCGGGGCCGGAGTCGCCGGCCGGTCCGCGGCCGATCAGGATCGCGGAGCTGCGCAGCAGCGGCTCGCCCAGGGTGACCAGGCCGGCCTGGCGCAGCGTCGTGCCGGTCTCGACCACGTCGGCGATGAGGTCGGCGACGCCGAGGCGCACCGCGTTCTCGACTGCGCCGTCGAGGCGGACCACCTCGGCCTTGAGCTCGTGCTCGTCGAGGTAGCGCTGGACGACACCCGGGTAGGCGGTGGCGATGCGGCGACCGCCGATCTCGTCCGCGGAGGCCAACGCGCCGGCCGGGGCGGCCCAGCGGAAGGTGGCTCCGCCGAAGCTCAGGTCCAGCACCTCGGTGGCGGGCACGCCGGAGTCGACGAGCAGGTCACGGCCGGTGATACCGAGATCCAGATCACCCGAGCCCACGTACGTGGCGATGTCGCGGGGACGCAGGTAGAAGAACTCGACATTGTTGGCCTCGTCACGGCAGACGAGGTCCTTGGGGTCGGTGCGCTGGCGGTAGCCGGCGTCGCGCAGCATCTGGGCGGCCGGAGTGGACAGGGTGCCTTTGTTGGGAATGGCGATGCGCAGCATCGACGTGCTCCTTCGATCGGTCTCGATTGAGGCGGAGGAACGCTCGGCCTCCGGGAAACAACCCGATTCAAAACCGATCAGAGATGTCGGTACACGTCCTTGAGCTCGAGCCCGGTGGCGATCATCAGGACTTGTGCCTGGTAGAGCAGCTGGGAGATCTCCTCCGCGGCCCGCTCCGGCCCCTCGTGCTCGGCGGCCATCCAGGACTCGGCCGCCTCCTCGACGACCTTTTTCCCGATGAAGTGCACGCCCTTGTCCAGCGCCGCGACGGTGGACGAACCCGGGGTCCGCTGCGCCGCCTTCGCCTGCAACTCGGCGAACAACTCTTCGAACGTCTTCACGGGAGACGATTGTGGCAGCTCATCACGGGATGGCGACGGACGACCCCATCGGTTGGGACGTGGCCTAGGCTCGCGGTCATGGTCAGCAGAAACACCGTCGCCGCGCTGAGCAGCGCGGCCGTACTCCTCGCCGCCCTCGCGGGCTGCGCGCCCGCCGACGAGGCGAGCCCCTCGGCCGGCGCGTCGGCCTCCGCCTCCGGCCCCGCCTGCGCCCCCGGAACGCTGAGCACCCGCACCGCCGGCAAGCTCACGATCGGCACCGACAACCCGGCGTACGAGCCGTGGTTCAGCGACAACAAGCCCGCCAACGGCAAGGGTTTCGAGTCCGCGGTCGCGTACCAGGTCGCCGAGCGCCTCGGCTACAAGGCGCCGGACGTGGTCTGGACGAACGTGACGTTCAACAACGCCATCGCGCCGGGCCCGAAGACGTTCGACTTCGACATCAACCAGTTCTCGATCACGCCCGAGCGGCGCAAGGCCGTCGACTTCTCCTCGCCGTACTACCTGGTCCGGCAGACGGTCATCACCACCAAGGGCTCGAAGATCGCCGGCGTCAAGACGATCGCCGAGCTCAAGGGCGCGAAGCTCGGCGCGCAGGTCGGCACCACCAGCTACCAGGCGATCAACGAGCTGATCAAGCCGACCGCCAAGGCCCAGGTCTACAACAACAACGACGACGCCAAGGCGGCCCTGGAGAACGGCCAGGTCGACGGCATCGTGGTGGACCTGCCGACCGCGTTCTACATGACCGCGGCCGAGCTCGACAACGGAGTGATCGTCGGCCAGTTGCCGCAGGTCGGCGTACCGGAGCAGTTCGGTCTGGTTCTTGATCTCGGGTCGCCGTTGACCACCTGCGTGTCGCAGGCGGTCGACCAGCTGCGCCAGGACGGCACCCTCGCGGTGCTCGAGAAGCAGTGGCTGGCGAGCACGGGCGGGGCCCCCGAGCTCTCGTGAGCACCGAGCTCCATCAGCCGTCCGAGATCCAGCGCGGGCGGATCGCCTACCGGCGACGGCAGACGGTCCGCTCGGTGCTGCTCGCGGCGCTGTCGACCGCGGTCGTCGGCGTGCTGCTCGTGGTCGCGGTCACCGGCGCGCCCGGCTGGGACCGCGTCAAGCTGTCGTTCTTCAGCCCCGAGGTGGCCTGGCGCTGGCTGCCGGAGATCCTCGACGGACTCTGGCTCAACGTCCGGCTGCTGGTCGTCTGCGCGCTGCTCGCGCTGACGCTCGGGCTGCTGATCGCGACGCTGCGGACCCTGCGGGGCCCGGTCTTCTTTCCGGTACGGGCAATGGCGACCGGCTACACGTACACGTTCCGTGGTCTGCCCTTGATCATCGTCATCTACCTGATGGCCTTCGGCGTCCCCGGTCTGCGGCTGCAGGGCACCCCGGGGGTGCTGGTGCTGGGCGGGGCCGCGCTGGTGATCACGTACGGCGCCTACCTGGCCGAGGTGTTCCGGGCCGGCATCGAGTCGGTGCACCCCAGCCAGCTCGCCGCGGCCCGGTCGCTGGGGCTGACGTACCGGCAGACGATGCGCCACGTGGTGCTGCCCCAGGCGATCCGCCGGGTGGCCCCGCCGCTGCTCAACGACACCGTGGCGCTGCAGAAGGACGTCGGGCTGGTCTCGCTGGCGGGCCCGATCGACGCCGTACGCGCGGCTCAGATCGGGGTCGCGCAGGACGCCAACTACACGCCGTACATCGTGGCGGGGGTGCTGTTCGTGCTGCTCGCGCTGCCGTTGATCGGTGTCACCGACTGGGTGACGCTGCGCGCGGCCCGCCGCCAGTCCGCGGGGGCCTGACCATGCTGCTGTCCTGCGAGCACGTCCGGAAGACGTTCGGCGCCGCCGTGGTGCTCGACGACCTGTCGCTGGAGGTGGACGAGCATCAGGTGGTCGCGCTGATCGGCGCCTCCGGCTCGGGCAAGTCCACGCTGCTGCGCTGCGTCAACCTGCTCACCGACATCGACGACGGCACCATCCGGCTCGACGGCGAGGACATCTCCGATCCGCGGGTCGACCCGGACCGGGTACGGCAGCGGATCGGCATGGTGTTCCAGTCGTACAACCTGTTCCCGCACATGACGGTGCTGCGCAACATCACGCTGGCCCCCGTACGGGTGCACAAGCGGTCCGCCGCCGAGACGCGGGAGCAGGCCATGCAGTGGCTGGACCGGGTCGGCCTGGCCGACAAGGCGGACAGCTATCCGGACCGGCTCTCCGGCGGCCAGCAGCAGCGGGTCGCCATCGTCCGGGCCCTGGTCAACAGCCCCCGGCTGTTGCTGCTCGACGAGGTCACCTCGGCGCTGGACCCGGAGCTGGTCGGTGAGGTGCTGACGATGATCCGCGGCCTGAAGGACGAGGGCATGACCATGGTGCTGGCCACCCACGAGATGGGCTTCGCCCGGCAGGTGGCCGACCGGGTGGTCTTCCTGGACGGTGGCCGGGTGCTCGAGGCCGGGCCGCCCGAGCAGGTGCTGGGCGACCCCACCGAGGCCCGGACCCGGCAGTTCCTGGCCCGCATCATCGAGGCCGGCC